>JAFVMQ010000090.1 GCA_017506825.1 Bacteroidales bacterium | reverse complement strand
TTCCTTCCCTCGGTAACCGATGCAAGGTCCATCACGAAGATACCAGGGGTATAGTCCATAGGACCGCCGTTGAGACGTGTGAAAGGAAGGATGGTCACATGGTGAGGCATTGTACCGCCGAACGCCTGGTACTCTGTACCGCGGGCAGCCTCCGCACCGATGAGGTTAGGATATGTACGGCAGAGACCGGTAGGACGTACCATCTCGTGACCGTTGAGCATTACCTTATGCTCCGCAGCCTTCTTTACCACATACATATAGTGGTTGATCAGGGACTGGCTGTAGTGGTGCTCTCCGATAGGGAGGATGTCGCCTACATAACCGCTCTTGATAGAGTTGTAGCCGTATTTGTCCATCAGGTCGAGTGCCTGGTCGAGGTGGCGCTCATAGTTGCGTACTGAAGACGAAGTCTCATGGTGCATCATGAGTCTCACACCTTTCTTATGGGCGTACTTGTTGAGAGCCTCGATATCGAAGTCAGGATATGGGGTTACAAAGTCGAACACATAGTCCTTGTTGCAGTTCGCCCAATCTTCCCATCCTTCGTTCCAGCCTTCTACAAGGACCTGGTCGAAGCCATGCTCTGCAGCGAAGTCCACATAACGGCGTACCTTCTCGTTGTTTGCAGAATGGAGTCCGTTAGGAGTTGCGCTTGCATAGTCGGTAACTCCGAGCTGTACGGATGCAAAGTCGTTGGTATATGCCCATGAACCCTTTCCTGAGATCATTTCCCACCAGATTCCGATGTACTTGACAGGCTTGATCCAGTCTGTAGACTCGAGAGCGCAAGGATCGTTGAGGTTGAGGATGAGACGTGAGGCGAGCTGTGCTGCTGCGCTTGGAGCGACCTGTACTGTTCTCCAAGGAGTGTTGCACGGAGTCTGCATACGACCCTTCCAGCCCTGAGCATCAGGAGTCAGGTGCGAAGTGAATGTCATTGTCTTAGGATCCAGTTCGAGGTGCATGCACGGATAGTCGAGAAGGGCAGCCTCATGGATATTGATGTAAAGACCGCTGTCTGTACGCATCTGGAGAGATGTCTGCACACCGTTTACCGAGAACGGAGTCTGAGAGTCGTTAGGATTGACTGCAGCCTCCATCTTTGCGCTGATCTCGCTGAGGCGTGACTCGACGAAGTTGTACTCCTGGGTGTCATAGTCTCCCGGTACCCACCATGCGGTATGGTCGCCTGTAAGAGCGAACTGGGTGAGCTCTTCCTTGATCACGAAGTAACTGAGGTTCTTCTGATACGGGAACTCGTAACGGAAGCCGAGGCCGTCGTCATAGAGACGGAAACGGATAGACATCTTCTTGTCTGAAGAGGTCTGCACGAGGTTCACGAGAAGTTCGTTGTAGTGGTTGCGGATCTGTGCCTCCTCACCCCATACAGGCTCCCAAGTCTCGTCGAAGGTGGAAGTCTCGACGCTTTCTACTGCAAAGCCGTCATAGAATGAGTAGCAAGGCTCGCGGTCCTCTTTTGAGATGGTTCCGTCCGCATTGTAGATAAGCTTCTGGGCCTTGAGCACTCCACGGAACTCGAATCCGAGGTTTGAAGGGAGGATCACCTTCTGGTCTCCGTAGTTGAGGGCATACTGAGGAGTTCCCTCAGCAGTAAGATGGAATGTCATCTCAAGAACACCGCCAGGTGACTTGAGAACCTGTACATCTGTCACTTCACCGGCAGGCTTTGTTGCGCAGCCTGCGAGAAGGACGATCGCTGAAATTGCTGAAAGTATTCTTTTCATTTATAGTGTTATTTTTTGTATTCTACAACCAATGCAGTCTTAGGAGCTACGACTGTAGCATCCGACACTTCGACAGTCTCGCCGGTCAGCACGTCAACGCCTGCCTGGAGTCCGTCGGTGATCTCCGAATAGTATGACCACGGAACATTCACATTTTCAAGGGTGTTGTTGATATATACGAACACAACGTCATCCTCGTCATAGCGGAAGTATGCGTATGTATTGTCACGGGTCATGAAGTGGACGGTCCTGCCGTTATGGATCACGTCTGCAGTCTTTCTCCACTGGAAGAGACGGCTCACATAGTTGAACAGGTCAGCCGCCTGTCCCTTCTCCACTTTAAGTCCGTCGGTATTATGTGTCTGAGCCTGACGTCCGGCATCTGTGAAAAGGTCGATCTTATCGCCCTCCCATCCGCCTGGGAAATCGACACGGAGACCAGGATGGTCACCTGTGTTGTGAGGAGTAGCCGATACGAACATGAGCTCGTCACCCGCGAAAATCTGAGGGATGCCGCGCATTGTAGCCATCATGGTCATTGCAAGCTTGAGGGCACGCGGATCCTTGCGCACGCAGTCGCCGATACGCGCTGTGTCGTGGTTTCCAGGGAAGATGAGCATCTTCGAAAGGTCATGGTATACGAAGTCATGGGAAAGTATGTCATAGACCTTGGTCATGCCGGCACCCCAGCCGCCTTCATCCTCATCGAGAGCGTCACGCATTGCATCATGGAGCGGGAAGTCCATGATCGAAGGAAGATGAGAATCGAAACCGTCCTTGTTGGCGTTGCCGCCCTGCCAGTATGCGAGCTGAGGAATCGAAGATGTCCAGCATTCGCCTACGATATTGAAGTTCGGATACTCGTTCATGATGGCCTTGCACCATTCTGATGCCGGACCCTTCTCATTGTATGGATATGTGTCCACACGGAAGCCGTTGAGACCGGAGTACTCGATCCACCATACGCCCCACTGGATGAAATACTGGAGCACATAAGGATTATCAAGGTTCATGTCGACCATGGTAGGGACGAACCAGCCGCTCTCCTGAATGTAGAGGTCCTTTGAAGATGCGTTAGGGTCCATGTTGGTCGAGAATGCCACGTTGGTACCTGTATAAGTGTCGAACTGATGGATCCAGTCCTGGAAAGGAAGGTCCTCCATCCACCAGTGCACATAGCTGCAGTGATTAGGAACAATATCCATGATGATGCCCAGACCCTTCTGGCGTGCCTTCTCTACGAGAGTCTTGTAAAGCTCGTTGGAGCCGAAGCGTGAGTCGATATGGTAGTAGTCCGAAGCTGCATATCCGTGGTATGAGCCACGAGGGTCGTTGTCCTCGAGGAAAGGAGTTGTCCAGATATATGTCGCACCGAGTTCGCTGATGTAATCGAGGTGATCGATCACTCCCTGGATGTCACCGCCGTGGCGACCGCCTCCGCTTGTGCGGTCGGCATCCTCTGTCGTATCGTCTGTAGAGTCATTGGACGGGTCACCGTTGGCGAAGCGGTCAGGCATGATAAGGTAGACCATGTCCGCAGTTGTGAAGCTATGACGTTCTGCCGAGCCTTCTTCGCGTGCTGCGATCTCGTATGGATACTTGAACGACTCTCCATCCTTGGAGAATACGATGTAGTATGTTCCTGGCTTTGCGTTCGGAGCTATCTTTACGTCTACAAAGAGGTAGTTAGGGCTTTCAGCCTTGTTGATTTTCTCTACCGATACGCCTGCGCCACCTTCGATTGCAACGTCATACTCCGAGATTCCGGAGCCCTGCACGAGGAGCTGGAGATCGGTCTTCATTCCGACCCACCATGAGAGCGGCTCGACGCGGGTCACCTGCTCCTGAGTTGCGTCAGTAACTGATGCAGGATCGAAAGCGGGACCTGAACATGCTGCGAGGGCTATCGCAGCCAGTGCTATGATTATCTTCTTCATGATTATTCAGCTGTGATTTCCCAGCCCCACGGAGCCTTGAGTTCAACCTTTACGGTAACCTTGTTCTCAGGGAGAGTACGTGTGAAGACGAGCACGCTGTCTTCTGCCGATACAACCTCGAACTTACCGCCTTTATCTCCTGCTGCAAGAGCAGGATTCGCGTGACGGATGCTGATGAGCTCCTTGTAGAAGTCGAAATACTCGTTCTTCTCCCATGCAGGAACATGATCCTTCTCGAAGAACTCGAATCTCTTGTTCCATCCCATCTCCTGACCGGTATAGATAAGAGGCTGGCCGTTAGGAAGAGTGAATGTGAGGACAGCCATCACCTTGGCAGCATCACCCATTCTTTCGAACTCTGTTCCTGCCCATGAGTTCTCGTCATGGTTAGAGGTAAACATGAGACGGAATGCGTCAGCAGGCTGTCTCTGAGCATCCTTTGCTACATATTCGAGAAGTTCAGGGATGTTCTTCTCTCCGCGCGCGATTGCGTTCATCATGTGGTGGAGTTCCCATGCGTATGAAGCATTGAAGTCAGAAAGGGAGTGGAGCAGAGGCTCTTCACCTTCTGCAAGCCAGTACATGTGCGGATAGTCTGCGCGAAGACCGGCGATTGTCTCCTGCCAGAATTCGAGCGGAACCTCGCATGCCATGTCGCAACGGAAACCGTCGATGCCGCGCTCCATCCAGAAACGCAGAGCATCCTGCATTCCCTTCCATACGTCCTTGTTCTCATAGTTGAGGTTTGCTGTATCAGACCAGTCTGCAGTAAATGTCGTGTTGCCTTCTGCATCACGCTCATACCATGCTGCATCCTTGCCATCTACCCATACTGCATCTGGAGAAGTGTGGTTGGCAACCCAGTCGATGATCACGCGGAGACCGAGTCTGTGGGCTTCAGCTACGAAAGCGTCGAAGTCTTCGAGGGTTCCGAATTCAGGGTTTGTAGCGCAATAGTCCTTTACGGCATAGTATGAACCGAGGGTTCCCTTGCGGCCGTCTACACCGATCGGATAGATCGGCATGAGCCAGACGATGTCTACGCCCATTTCTGCAAGTCGCGGAAGTTCCTTTGCAGCTGCGTCGAATGTTCCTTCCGGAGTATACTGGCGTACGTTCATTTCGTACACCACTGAGTTTTCAAGAGGCTGCTGCTTCGGTGCTTCTGTCTGTGTACACGACAGAGCGAGAAGGGCAGCGCAGATTGCAATAATTGTTTTCTTCATATCTTGTTTCATTACATTTCAGCAAGGATGGTAGCAGACGTAGCAGCTGCAGCGCAATGGTTTCCTGAATATGCTCCGAAACCGTCCGCATCCGCATATCCGTCCTGAGCAAGAACCACATAATCACCCTTAGGGATCTCGATCTTCACATTCTTCTTCGAACCGTTGAGAACCACAGTAAGTGACTTCGCAGAGTCGATTCCCTCAAGACCGCTGATACGGAATGCAACCACGCATGGATCATCGACCTCGATGAACTGAAGTTTCTCGCGCACAAGGTCAGCGTCGCCGAGGCAGAAGCCAGGGTGAGCGTGACGGATTGCAGCAAGTTCTGCGTAATACTTCACAAGGTCGTTGTACTTTGTCTTGTATGTCCAGTCGATAGCGTTGATAGAATCAGGCTTGTTGTAACTGTTCTTCACACCCTGCTTGTGACGGTAGAGTTCCTCACCTGCGAAGATGAACGGAATGCCCTGTGAGGTATACACCGCAGTCTGAGCAAGCTTTACCATCTTGAGACGGTCCTGCTCGGAAGCCTTTGTAGCAATCTCAAGACGGTCACGGAGACAGTGGTCATCGTGGCAGCTCACGTAGCTTACATGCTGGAGAGGACTTGTTGTCCATCTCTCCACTGTCACCTGAGGGTGCTCTACACCACCGGCGATACCGAACTCGATGTTCTCCTTGTTGCCTGCAACTCCGTCCATGAATCCGGCATTCTCACATCCGAGAGGACCGCGCACTGCGTCACGGATATTGTCGCTGAATGCACCGATCCTGTCGAGCATGTATGTGTTCTGTTTGAGGGCGATTTCCTCTGCAGGGTATGCAGGAGACTGAGCCGCCCATCCCTCACCGTAGATCACTACATCAGGGTCGATGGCGTGGAGACGCTCGCTGATAATATTCATGGTCTCGATGTCATGGATGGCCATGAGGTCGAAGCGGAAGCCGTCGATATGATACTCCTTCATCCACCACTCGAGGGACTCGATCATGTACTTGCGGAACATCTCCTGCTCCGATGCAGTCTCGTTGCCGCAGCCCGAGCCGTCGAAGAACGTACCGTCCTCACGGAAACGGTAGAAATAGCCAGGCATTGTACGCTGAAAACCTGTCTTCGAAGCGTCTGTAGTATGGTTGTAGACAACATCGAGGATTACACGGAAACCGGCCTTGTGGAGAGCCTGGACCATCTGCTTGAATTCCTTGATACGTGTTACAGGGTTGTATGGATCGGTAGAATATGATCCCTCCACAGCATTGTAGTTGTACGGATCATATCCCCAGTTGTACTGGTTGTCCTCGAGACGGGTTTCGTCTACTGTGATGAAGTCAGTTGACGGAAGGAGCTGCACATATGTAACTCCGAGTTCCTTGAGGTGGTCGATACCTGTGGCAAGACCGTCAGGATTCTTCGTTCCCTCCTCGGTAAGGGCGAGATACTTACCCTTGTTGCTTACACCTGAAGTCTGGTGGATGGAGAAGTCCCTGTGGTGCATCTCGTAAACGATGATGTCTGAAGGCTTGATCTCAGGGCTCTTGTCCTCTGCCCATCCTTCAGGATCGGTCTCTGTCCAGTCTACGACTGCACCACGAGTGCCGTTCACTCCCACAGCCTTTGCTGCAATACCCGCTGTCTCCTCAAGCCACTTTCCTTCCTTCTTCACCTGGAAAGTGTAGAAAGCTCCCTTGACGTCTTCCTTTACGGTCGCCTTCCAGAGACCTCCCTTGGAAAGCTTCATGTCCACAGTCTTGAAAGCCTGGGTATCGGAAGCAGAGTGATAGAGCTTGAGCTGAGCTTCCTCAGCATCAGGAGCCCAGACAGCAAACTCTGTCTTGTTTCCGAGATATACACATTCTTCAAGAGTCGCCTCCGGAACGGTTATTGTTCCGTCAGATGCGCATGATGCCATTGCGGCAGCTGCAAATGTACCCATCAGAAAAAACTTAAAAATCTTCATGTTCGTATTTTGCGTTTTTGTTTTCAACTTACAAATCTGACGAATGTACGCATTTTCTCTTATATATTTTCAATATATAACTTTGAATTGTACAAAGATTATGATGAATGGTCATTATTTCCGGATGAAATACATAAAACCACCGTATTCCATAAAACCCTACTCTCCAGCACTTTACGACAAATCGCCTGCGTCAATTGACGCAGGCGATTTACTATAAACCTTTGATACTTAGCGAACTATGTAAAACGGTTAATATCCCGGATTCTGCTTCAGGGAGTTGTTGGTTGCAAGTTCGGTCGGTGGAATCGGGAATATGAGCTTGTAATCCGGAAAAGTCTGTCCTTCAAACGAGTCGCCACCCTTGTACGGCCAGAGATAGTCCGAGGTATTGAAGAGACCGAAGCGGATGAGGTCGGTGCGGCGGTGGGCCTCCCACATGAGTTCGCGGGCACGTTCCGCTACAAGGAAATCGACAGTAATTGCGGAAGGAGGCTCGACGCCGGCGCGTTCGGACAGCCGGGCCAGCAAAGGAAGGGCTGTTTCCGGGGTACCGAGGTTCATGCAGACTTCAGCATAGATGAGGTAGATTTCCGCAAGCCTGACCATCGGGAAGTCCACATCGGAAAAGGCCTTGACCGCCGAGACCGGAAGGTAGGACTGGTTGGTCTGGTCATGAGGTATGTTATTGAACTTCAGGTTCGACCATCCGTTCATGAATGAGTACAGAGCACCGTCCATGGACTCCGATCTGCCTTTGATATAGAAGACCTCTCCCCTCTTGTCCGCCACCTGATAGAAGCCTGTCGAATAGTCCTGTCCTGAGACATTGAAGTATCTTTCTACAAATTCATACGGGGTCCTCAGACCTGCCCATCCGTTCCTCTGTCCGTTAGGTCGGGACGAGTCGGTTATGTCGGTGGCTGCAAGAGTTGCGCTCAGGATATAGGAAGTTCCGCCGTATGACTGGGTACTGCTTGCATCGTATGATATGGTCCACAGCATCTCACCGCGGGCAGCAGGATTCTGACCGTTGTCGCCTCGGAATAGTGCCGCATATTCAGGACAGAGGGCATAGCCCATCGAGAATATCTTCTCGCACATGTCCTTAGCTTCCGCCCATCTCGGAACGCCGGTATATACCTCTGAATTCAGGTACATGCGGGCGAGAAGGCCGGCCGCCGAACCTTTGTCCGCCCTCGGGTACAAAGCGCGCGCGGCCGGCATGGGACTGCCATCCGATACAAGGTATTCGAGTTCATCGGTACAGTAGTCGAAAATGGCAGAGCGGCTTGCCTGGGCAGGGAAATATGAACCTCCGAAAGGAGATTTTTCGGTAGTGAACGGAACGCTTCCGAAGCAGTCGAGGGCCATCCAGTACATGTATGCACGGATGAATCGGGCTTCAGCCCGGAAACCTTCGATCTTTGCGGCAAGAGCGCTGTCAACCCCACGGTCCGCCAGCTTTGAAGGCTCGGTCTGGCGGAGGTATTCATTGACATACGCAATTCCCTGAAGGGTACGGACATATACGGCATAGACCGCATCATTCTGGGTAGCGTTCCATGTGTTAGTATTCAGGGCGCGGACCCATGCGTCGTTTTCCCATGAACATTTTGCCTCGTCGGTAGTCGTTTCCTGTACGGACCAGAAGGCGCGGACAAGTTCGGATGCACCGCCATCCATCTGCTGAAGGTCTGTCAGGTCGTTAGATGCGAACTGGAAGTAGAGTCGGGAAAGTCCTGCAAGGTAGGCTCCTTCAGAATTGCCGTAGACATATTCCGATATCGGTTCCGTCTTGTTGAGCGGAAGTGTATCGAGGTCGTTTACGCAGGCGGTCATCATTAGTGCGGCCGCTGCCGCTATGTATATTATTCGTTTCATATATTTCATATTTCTTTAGAAATTTATGTTCAAGCGTAAGGAATATGTGCGGGGACGAGGCCACATGGCGTTATCAATGCCGTTCTCAGAAGTTGTTTCCGGATCCATTCCGCTGTAACCTGTCAGCACAAAGACATTCTGCATTGCAATGGCAAGCCTGATATCGCTCTTCCACAATCCTACCGCACGGAATGTATATCCCAGATTGATGTCGTCAAGCCTGAAGAATGAGGCATTCTCGAGAAAATAATCCGAATACCACTGCTGACCGCTGTTAGGTGCTGTGAAACCGGTTTTTCTGACCAGACGGGCCTGGTTAGGAAGAGCTCCTGAATTCAGGTCGAGGCTGGCTGTTGAATTCGCTGAGGCGAAGTCGTTGAAAACCCATGTTCCGGCTGCGCCATGACCGTTAAGTCCGAAATCCCAGTTTCTCCATGTCAGTTTCATGTTGAGACCATAGAAGAACTTCGGTGAAACGCTTTTACCTGTCATGTAACGGTCACCGTCCGTGATCGTTCCGTCTCCGTCCAGGTCGACGAACTCGTTCTGGAGCGGTTTTCCGTCAGAGCCGTACGCCTGCTTGTAGAGATAGTATGTATATGGGGCATAACCGACCATCTGGCGGCAGAGATAACCGCCTGTTCCCTTGGAGATGGTTCCCGTCTCAATGTAGTAGTTCTTGTCTTCGGTAGGATTGAGCTTTGTGAATTCGGTGTCCTGGAATGTGCCGTTGAATCCTATCTGAAGGCTCCAGTCCCGGGTCTGGACCGGTATTCCGCTTACGGAGAACTCCAGTCCCTTGTTGCGGATCGAGCCTATGTTAGTCATCAGGCGGTTACCGAAATTTGATCCCATAGGTATCTGAACCGAATTCAGAAGATCCTTGGTATCACGCACATACGCATCTATGCTTCCGCTGAGTCTCTCACCGAAGAAACCGTAATCAAGACCGAGGTTCCATGTCATCGTAGTCTCCCATCTGATCGACGGATCATATGCCTGCGGCGTCAGAGTCTTGACGAATTCATTGCCCATATCATACATGTATGATCCGTTGTTGGACTGGTCGTAGCGGGCAAGGTGGACATAGTCGCCTATACCGTCCTGCTGGCCTGTAAGTCCGGCAGAGAGTCGTAACTTGAGGGTCGAGACTTCCTTCACATCAGCCATGAAAGGCTCGTTCTTAATGTTCCATGCAAAGGCGCCGGAAGGGAAGAATCCCCACCTGTGCGCCTTCGCGAACTTGCTGGAGCCGTCCCAGCGGGCTGTAACAGTAAAGACATAGCGGGAGTCCATCGAGTAGTTGGCTCGACCGTAGAATGAGACCAGGTAATTTTCGTTCCTGTATCTTAGATATCGGGTATCCGCAGTCTGGCCCGGGCTGAGCTGGAGTTCATGGGACACATTATAGTATGTCATCGTGCGGTTCTCCCAGTAGTTGTTCTGCCACGAGTATCCTGCCAGTACATCCAGATTATGCTTTCCCCATGTTTCGTTGTAATCGGCATAAGACTCGAAGACCATGCTTCTGCTTAGGTTGTAACCCTTGTTGTACTTTCCGATTCCTATGTCATCTGTATCCGTATATGCCTGGAAAGAACCCGGACGCACGCCGTTGTATGAATCCGTGTAGGTGCGGTCGACTCCTCCGCTGACATTGAAGCTGAGTGCTTCGAATCCATGGACCTTGTAATCAAGAGCGAGACGGCCGATGAAACGTGACGAACGAGCCTCGCTGATATTGTCGTAAAGCCGGGACAAAGGGCTTGGACCTACCAGGGTGTTCGGAGTAAATTCCGTTCCGCGACCGTTACCATAGTTCCAGTATCCGTTGGTCGTCTTGTAGTCGATGTATCCCTCCGGAGTCCTCCAGTAAGGATCGACAGTAGGGTTGAAAAATGCTGCACTTCCTGCAATGCTTCCGTCAGAATAATCCGAATATGAGATCACTCCCTTTGCATTGAGGTCGACCTTCAGGTGCTTGTCAAAGAATTCAGGAGCAAGACTGACATCCATCGTTCCCCTGTCGTAGCGTGCCTCCTTGAGAGTTCCCTGCTGACCGAAATAACCCGCAGATGCCCTGTACGGCATACGGTTCATATAATTTCCATAGACGCTGAGGGCATGTTCTGTTGCAAAAGCAGTCCTGAAGACAAGGTCCTGCCAGTCGGTCTCCTTGTCTCCGCTCAGCTCTGCTATCCTGTCTCCTGTCTGAGTTCCTACAGGAAAGGTTTCAGCATAGAATTCCTTAAGTTCAGAAGGGGACATGACCGGGATCTTGTCCGAGATGGTCTGAAGACTGAATGAGCCGCTGTAGGCAACCTTAGGAATGCTGCCGCTGCCTTTCTTAGTTGTGATGATGATGACTCCGTTGGATGCACGCGAGCCGTAAATCGCTGCCGCTGAAGCGTCCTTCAGAACGGAAAAGGACTCGATGTCATTTGGGTTCAGAAGATCAAGAGGATTGGACATCGCACCTCCTGCTCCCTGGGCTACAGGGACTCCGTCTATCACTATCAAAGGATCGTTTGATGCATTGAGGGATGCCGAGCCTCTGATCCTGATGCGGGAGCCTGAGCCCGGTCCTCCGTCACCCGGGGTGACAAGCAGACCTGCGACCTTTCCCTTGAGCATATCCTGGGTATTGACAACCGCTCCCCTATTGAGGTCATCTGCCTTGATTGCTGATACAGAACCTGTCATATCATCTTTCTTAACTGTTCCGTATCCGATGACCACAATCTCGTCTATATACTCGGAATCCTCTTTAAGAGTCACAGTAGAGGGGACCGATGCCGCCTCATAGGTCTGGCTCGCATAACCTATACAGCTGATTTCCACCATAGCCGAGGGTCCTGTCACAGTAAGGCTGAAACTTCCGTCCATCCCGCTCGAGGTGCCGTTCGAGGTGCCGATCTCCACTACCGCTGCACCTATGACCGGTCCGACCTTATCAACGACGGTACCCTGGACGGAATATCCTCCCTGGGCTGACAGAAGATTGCCGCAGGCAAATACCAGCACTGACGGCAAAAGAAATTTAATTATCTTGTCCATATGAGTTCGTTTATAATTATTCCAAATTACGTACGAACAGGGACAAACAATCCTCAGACCAAACCCTCTTTGCCCAGAGTATTTCGTCCGGTCATCCGGGAAACGGGGCGGATTTCCGGATGAGGTGGGAAATTTGGTGGGGTCATCCGGGAAATGGGGCGGATTTCCGGATGACAAGATATAATTGCAAGATATTTCCTAACAAATTATTTGATAAGTTGCAAAATATAGTACCTTTGTCAATATCTGGAACTGCTCTGGTTCGCCATCCACGATCAAATGGCAAAAATCAACCTTAAAAGACATTTGATTATGGAATCATTTACAAAGAACACACTGAACGTCCAAACTGTAGAAACATTTGATTTTGACTCTCAAGGTCCCCACACAGCATACACTGTATATATGAACGACACCGGATTTCCGAAGGTTGCCTCAGGTTGGACTTTACAAGATGCTATTGACCTGTTTGCGCGTCTGTATCAGTTCGACAGAAAAAGTCTTAGGATCCGACGTCCGTTCCGTCCGCAACGTATTTCTGGCATTCTGCGTTAACACTTCCTGCCATGAAAACCAAGACTGACACCTCCATTATCAGACGTGATGGAGCAATAAGCCTGTCGTTTGCTGAGAAAGAACAGATTTGCGAGAGTAATTTCTACGCAGGTGGTCCGTTCTGGCATTTGTATACAGACGGAAGGATGATGCAGGATATATTCCTGAGCGAGGATGACTTCAAGGCTGGAATGGCAGTTCTGGCAGTAACCATCTGCCTGTTCTCAGAAGTAAAGGTTGTCACTTTCGAAATAATGACTAATCATCTTCATATCATTACAGCAGGAGAAAAACAGAAGTGCCTTCTGATGTTCGACACTTTTAAGGATAAACTCAAACGAGTTTTCGCGAAAAGCGAAAGGGCAATTGACTGGAATGCATTTCAAGCTGAGATTCTTCCGATAGAAGATCTGAAAGCATTAAGAAACGAGATTATCTATGTAAACAGAAATGCGTTCGTAGCAAATCCTCAGTACACTCCTTACAATTATCCTTGGGGCGGAGGTTGCGCATATTTCAACCCTATGATCCATCGGCTTCCAACTACCCGGTTGGATTCTCTGACATATGACATGAAGCGTAAACTGACGCATTCACGAGATATCAGCGGAGCTGAAAGACTTGAATTCACAGAAGATATTGTACACATTCCTTCATTCTGCGAGATAAGACTGGGAGAGAGCATGTTTGCGGATGCTCGAAGCTATTTCCATCTGCTGACTCGCAACGCAGAAGCTTTCAGTCAGATAGCATCCAGACTGAAAGACCAGATATTCCTGACAGACGAAGAACTTTATCTGGTTGCCATAAAATATGCTCAAAGCGAATTTGGAGTACGTCAAATGAACTTACTTGACCCGGATCAGAAGATCAGGATTGCAAAGGAGCTGCATTTCAGATATAATGCATCAAACCAGC
>JAFVMQ010000089.1 GCA_017506825.1 Bacteroidales bacterium | reverse complement strand
TAAAACAAGGTAAATTATGAGAAATTCAGACTTATACCCAGACCGAGAAAGCGACGACATGTTAGGCGCCCTCATTGACTCCGTCTCCGAAAGAGTAGCGGAAAGGATATGCAGCAGGATTGAGGAGAAGCTTCAGCACCGCCAGCGTATCCAGCAGACATCACAATCTTCTCTTCTTTCATCGCCTGACAGCGAAGAAGACCAGCTCATCACAAAGGCCGAGGCCTGTCATCTACTTGACAGGTGCGATTCCACCCTTTCAAAGTGGGCGCAGCGAGGCATCCTTGTGCCTATCCGCAGGGGTGGTCAGCTGTACTACCGGAAGTCAGACGTACTGAAGATGTACAAGGGAGAACTATAACATCCGAGTCATGAGAAGTTTCAAGACCTATGACTGGATGGTCGCTCCTGGATTAGGCCTGAAAGGACTCCCGTTATCGCTGTTTGCCTTGACTGCCTCATACAACCGAGCCGGAAGGAAGATGTATGAGAGCAGGGAGTCCCTAGCAGGATATCTTGGATATTCGGAGAGACAAATAGGCAAGGCCTTGCAGTCTTTGGTCGCGGACGGTCTTCTGGTGTGCAGAAAGGCTATGAACCACCGTGAGTTCTGCATGAACATCCTTGCAGTCAGGGAAGTTCTTGAGAGAAAAGACACAAAGGACAATCCTGTCCTGTCCAGTTTGAGAGACTTCTTGAAGAAATGTCGGCCGATGGAGAAGGAGGAACAAAGTTCCTGTCCGAAGGAGAAGAAAGTTCCTGTGCAAGGAGAACAAAGTTCTTCTTCTGGAGAGAACAAAAGTCCTGTCGTACAGGAACAAAGTTCCCCCAATAATGAAATATATAATAATACAGATAATAAAAAGGATAATGTACTTTCAACACTTCCTTTTGAAAAAATTGTTGAAATATTATATCCGATCTTCTTCTTCAAGAACAACTGTGATCCCCTGCGCGAGATCGAGAGGTTTGTGGAATTCTATAGGGAGAAAGGCTGGAGACTCAGTGGCGGCAAGGTGATGAGTGAAATCGAGGATCTGGTTAGACCCGCGGAATCCTGGACGGTGAAAGAGGTAAAGGAAACAGGCTATCGTCATAGTTTCATGAGAGGGTGGAAAGAGGTGTACAAGATAGCCCCGGAAAATCTGAAGAAAGAGATACTCCGCATAAGGCCATATTCTCAAAACGACTCGTCCGCCTCAATTCTATGCTCTGAAGAGATGGACCGGTGGCTTACAAAAGTAAAGCAGACAATTGATGTCATCTTCCGGGGGCATTCTGCCAATAACTACAGGTTTGAATGGAAAGTGAAATCTGCTGAAGCCGAACCGGCGACTTGAAGGATTGGTTAAAGTCCTCTTTAAGAGGAGCAAGAGGGAATGGCACAAAGTACCATTCTGCTCTTGCCCTCCGGGGACGAAAAACAGCGCTGCGCTACCTTCAAAACCATATTACCGATTAAAATCAATCACGTTAAACAATCATTAAAATTTCATAACAATGAAAAAGGAAAAATACGGCTCAGTAAGCGTCAAGATCAAGACGCAGAAAGCAGTTCGGACCAACGCTCCGAAGCACGGGATGACCCAGAGCGAGTATGTCGACCGTGCCGTCACCGACTTCGAGAGGAACGCGAAACTCAAGGCCCGCAGGAAGATCGAACTGAACCTTGAAGACATGACTTATGAAGAGGTGCTGGCATTCATCGCCAAGTCTCAGAGCGCTCTCTCAAAGAGGAATGATGTCAGTCGCATCATCTCCTTCATCCGAAAACAGGAGGAGGAGATTCTGACACCTATGAGAAATGACATGGCTGCGATGAAGGCAATCTTCTCGCAACTGTTGGACACAATAAAGACCATTTAGCCATGAACGTGAAGATCCAAAGTAAAGGCATTGCCGGTGGACAGAACACCGGCAGTTGTCTTGGCTATGCCAACTACCTTGAGCATGAAAACAATGAGAAGGTGGAAGCCGGCATGATGGATTCGACCATTCCTTTCTTCGACTCTTTCGGTGAGACGGTGGACAAGCTGGAGCTGGTAAAGTCAATAGACTCTAACACCGGCCAGCTGCATAGGGACGATGCGAAGTTCTACTCGGTCATCCTCTCCTTCTCAGATGAAGAAGTCAAGGCGATGGGAACAGCCAGGGAAGAAATCCTGGGAGGCGTGCACAAGGTGGTGGAAGGTACGATGGACCTTTATGCAAGGAATTTCCATTGCGATGACATAAGGTCTCATTCCGACCTGAAGTACTACTACACCATTCATGAATACCGTGAAGGTTTCAAGCCGGGACTGCATGTCCATGTGATAGTCAGCCGTAAGGATGCCGCCAATTCCCGCAAGATCTCTCCGATGACCAACCACAGAGGAGGAACCCAAGGCGTGATAAAGCGAGGCTTTGACCGCGATTCCTTCTACCGTTCGTGCGAACAGATGTTCGACAGGTCCTTCGGCTTTGACCGCAAGACTGAAAAGAGCTATGACTACTATAATACGATGAAGCATGGCAGTGTTGAGCAACGTGAAGCCATGATAAGGGAGGTGGTTAAAGGTAATGATACCATACGGGAAATCAATGAAGCGGTCATACGTCGTGTCGAACAATTGGCTAAAGAGGCCCACGTTCCGGAGTATCAGCAGGAATATCTGCGGCAGGTGCAGGCTCAGCCGATAGAGAGAAGAAATATGAATAGTTTCTGGAATTCATATCACAGCTACTACAAGCCCCTGCTTTCGTCAGTGAAGGACTCATGCAATGTGGCCTTTGATATGTATTCTGATGCAAAGGAAAAGTATGGACTTTGTTCGGAAAGAATGTCGGAGAGATATGCGCGTTTGAGAACAGTATATACCGAGATTGACAGGCTGCAGAATGAAATCAACCGTGCCCGAACCAGTAAGACGTGTATCAAGGCGTTCAGTCTGCTGATAGCTGCAGTCAATCCGGCTCCGGCGTTGGTGTTGGCATTGGTGGGATGTATATTGGCAGAGTCCAAGAAGAGAGCGAAAATAGATCAGATCAAGTCTTTGAGGAATCACGCCAAGCAGATAAAGGCAGATGTTGAAAACCTGAGGAGCAGGCAGGAGAATCTAAAAATGGCAAGATCTGACACCCTGCGTGCCTATATTGAGGTCAAGGATGAAAGACAGAGGCTCAAGGCGGAAGTGGATACATTGAAGGGGATGCTGGAGAAATCGCCGGCCATATCTGAGGAGACTCTCAAAGAATTGGGACGCCTTGTCCGTGAAGGCGGATTTATGGAGAAAGTCGAGACCTACCAGAAGGAAGAACATGCGGACTTCGGGGTCAGCCTTTACCTTGCTTTCCTGAATTCGGAGGACCGTCTGTCCTTAGACCTTAATCTGCTCTCTTTGAACATCATTTGTGAACCGGTATTAAGTTTCAATGGCGGTGTGTTGGACTTCAAAGTAATCTACAAAGGCCAGGAATATTATGCGGGGGGCTTGCTTACGTATGCCCGTTTGACAGAGATGCTGGAAAGATGGGAGACACTTACCGGTCAGACTCCAGCCTACAAACTCACGTCAGGACAAGAATCACAGGAAAAGACCCCTCGGAGCCGACAGCAGCGAGAACTGCGGCCTAAGAATCAGCAGGAGACCCAGCCGAAACAGTGTAATGAACTCTCGCAGGAAACTAAACAGAACAGACCTAATAACTCATTGAGAAGATAATATGGATGATTTAGAACAAATAATACAGATAATTTCCCAAGTGCCTGATCTGATTGACGCGGCACAGACATACAAGGAAACGAATGAAAAGACGGTCAGAGCCCTCTCCTCTGCAATCAAGCAGAAGCCTATGGCGGAAGTGCCTCAGTCGGAGATAGCAAAGCTTATAAGTCAGATTTCCCAGACAAAGTGTGCTATGCCGGATGCGGGGGAACTGACCGATGCAATAGTGAAAAACATCACCCAGATTATGACTCCTATCATACAGGAGACGGTCATGGATACAATAGCGTCTATGAGAATCAGGTTGAAACATGAGCACACCCACAACCATTACTCCATAGGTGATCTTTGGAAACTGGTGGAGGAAAAATCTAAAAAATGGATTCTGTCTCTTGGCTTAATGGTCTTTCTATTGCTGGCAGGACTTGCGATAGGTACGGCCTATATCCTTGAGAGTGAGGTGTATCTAGGACAGAGATGCTGGGAAGTTTACACGTCGAAGTATCTGACCGCCGACGAGAAAAAGGAAATGCACGATGAACTATATGGTTTGTCCGCATATCCTCGTAAATATGTTGATCGCCCCAGGGCTCTTAGGGAAAGATTGAAGGAAAATAAATCCATTCTGAAGGAACGACAGAAACAAGCGAAGAATAATGACGGAAAGTTCTCCGTCAAGGAAAAGGTCGGTTTTTAGTCCCCGGCGGACTGACGGGCAGGTGATTTCATCCGGTCGATCAGTTCGCCGGGGGTGAGGCCGTAGAGGCGGTTGGTGATCTTGCATAGTTTGATGACGGTCATCTGGAGTTTTCCCGCGAGGTATTTGGTGGTTATGTTCGGGAGGGTTGCATAGTATTGCAGATCTTTCCGGAGCCGTTCTTCCATCCAT
>JAFVMQ010000088.1 GCA_017506825.1 Bacteroidales bacterium | reverse complement strand
TTTTAGAAGAAACGTGCTCTGTTGTCTACAACCTCAGCATCTTCCATCATTACAGGAACAACCATCTGAGTTGTGTACTGAGCCATCTGAGCGTCACGTGCCTTTGCATCATCCTCTGTATAGAAAGCACCTGTATCACGACCTGTAACCTTGTATACATATACTCCGATGTTTCCTGCAAGCGGACCGCAGATCTTTCCGTCCTCAGCAACTGAAGCAGCACCGATGAACTTAGGATCGAGACCCTGTGAAGTAAGTGATGAGAATGCAACGCCTTCCTTAGTGCTTACTGTAGTACCGAGAGCCTCTGCAATTGCCTCCATAGTACCCTTGCCTGCTATCTTCTCAGCAACCTCAGCTGCCTTCTTCTCTCCAAGCTTCTCGCTATAGAGAACGTTCTTGATCTGAGAAGCAACTTCTTTTACAGGAGCATATCCTTCTTTGTGGATACCCTTGAGAGCTGCAACGATGAAGTAGTTGTTGTTTACTGTAATGATATTTGAAACGTCGCCTACCTTAGCATCGAAAGCCCATCTTGTAACTTCCTTGGCATGGTCGATAGCACCGAGTCTGTCGTTGCTCTCAAGCATCTTGTTAACAGGGTGAGCATAAACTCCCTCCTCTGTACATGCTGTCTGGAACTTCTCGTACTTGCCTGCAGACTTTGTTGCGAGAGTATTTGCCTTTGAATAATAACCGTTGACTGTCTCCTTGCTTGGAACAGCTGTCTTCTCGAGAACTGCTACCCTCTTCTTGAGAACAGGATCCTTGGTATCAAGAACCTGGAAAAGAAGACCGTTGATCGTTACCTTCTCATTCTTCTTTGCAGTCATGAGATCCTCGAAACCAGGAGTCTGTGAAACCCACTGTGCCTCGGTCACATTAAGAAGGCTGTCCACCATTTCTGAGTTTGCAGGAACATACTTCACATATACCTGCTCAGGAACCATAGCCTCTTCCATAACCTTTACAGCATAGAATGAATTGCCGTTTGAAAGAACCTCTGAAACACCCTTCTTGTCACCGAATGCGAAATCATTTACAACCTTTGCCACATTGTTAAGCTCACCAGCCTTGTACCAGTGGTTGTCGTACTGCCTGTCAGAGTTTGCAAGAAGGAAGCTCTTCATGTTCTCTGCATTTGCGAACTCATCGTAAACCTTGATAAGAGCCTCGTTTGCAGCAGTGATATCCTCTGCTGAAGGTACAACCTCGAATACCACGTACTCGATGTCTCTGCTAGCCTGCTGCTTGAAGAACTTCTTGTGTGCATCGTAATACTTCTTGATCTCGCTGTCAGAAACAACAATTGTTGAATCCTGTGCAAAACCGAAAGGCACCATAACAAACTCTACATCGAATGTATTGTTATTTTCTGCGATTGCATCAGCAAGCATAAGTGCGTTTGCAGAATTGCTCTGAGTGAAGAGTGAAAGATACTTCGAATAATACTGCTGGGTTGCAGCCTGCTCGATAAGATAATCCCAATACATTCTGAGACGACCTGTCTGGTCTGTATCGATATAGCTTACGAACTCGTTGAGAAGAGCTGGTGAGAAAACACCGTTCTCATCACAGAATGCAGGATTCTGAGTGAATACAGGTGATTCGATGACTCCTGAGATTATATCTACAATCTCCTCCTCACCTACGTTGAGACCTGCTGCCTTTGCATTTCTTGTAAAGAGATACTTATCTACAAGGGACTGCCAAGCTGCATTTCTGATTGACTCCTGCATCTGCTCGTTCTGAACAGAAGAACCTGAGATTACCTCGTTGATAGCTGTAAATCTATCGATATCTGCCTGGAAATCTGTATAAGAAACTGATTTTCCATTGATTTCACCTACATCATACTTTGATGACATAGATGATGATACAGACTGAAGTGTACTCGGATCAATGATAAAAGACAACAGCGCTACAGCGATGAGCACCGTTATCAGAATTCCGAGCTTTACACGGATTGTTTCAATGATTGCCATTTTATTGTTTGTTTTAGATTATTTCCTGTTCATTCATGCCCATAATTACGCATGAGGGGGCGAAGTTAAGAATTTTCTGCCAAAGTGCAGCTATTTTTTTAACAAAGGACCTATAAAATTAACAGAATCAATCACAACCTTGGTGCTGTCCTGTGTCGTTATAGCGTAATTGTTGAAAGGATTGAAGAGTTCAGTATCTCTCGCCCTCTGGTCCGATTGCATTCCGTATCCCTGGGCAAAACCGTCAGGAGAATACATGCGGACATAACAATGGGTATATATTCTCTCGTTCTTCTGGTCCCAATAAAGCGTATCCGTCTCCATTATTTCCTGATTGATGAGATTTGTCACCACCACATTACCGAACGCTTCCCAGGTTTCCCTTCCATCCTTGAATTTCAGATGTCTGGCATTATCTGCAACTATTTCAGTCTCAAGCATTCCCTCTTCCGTATATCCGTACACGGAAATACCTTTCGGGAAAAGTTCATAAGACAAGGTATCATTCTCATACCTTTCCATCAGCGGAGCCTCAGCCCTCAGTTTCATCACACTGTTTTCAGTCTGGACGATAAACATATCATCAACAGTCTGCACAGGGGTTTCACCGAGTCTTATTTCGTCAGCTTCAGCCAGTTTTCCTTTGCATGAATAAACGACGAAAGCAACCGCCGTAGCGGTTGCAATCATCTTCAGGATATGTCTGAATTTATTCAAACCTTATTACTTCTGAGTTCTTACTGTTGTTGTAGCTCTCATACCACCGCATGAAACAGTGTATGACTGACCGTCTGTAATATCATACATGAACGCCTCGGCTGTCTGAGGATAGTATGCAGCATACTGTCTGATAAGGTTGTTTGCATCTTCTGCAAGAGCCTCGTCAGCAGCCTTTGCCTTGTTCATGAAGTCTACAGCTACCCAGTACTTCGCTCTCTGCTCGATATCGTTACCTGAGCATGTTACGCTGCCCCATATTGTTCCCATGAGCATATAAGCCTTTCCTGCAAGAGATGGATCGAGTTCCAAAGCCTTCTGAGCAGCAGCATACGCCTCAGCATTCTTACCGTTCTTGAAGCTGTATGCAGCAAGCTGGTATGAGTAATCAGCATCGGTAACAGCATCAGAATCCTCGCGGTCGATAGCTTCCTTCATATAGCTGATAGCAGTATCAACATCTCCTCTTCCTGAGTTCAGCTTGTAAAGATTGTAAGCTGAAACATGTGAAGGCTCGCTTGTATGCATGAATGTGATAGCCTTGAGGAAAAGATCGTTATCTGTACATCCTTCTGTGATACCCATCATCCTTACAACGTTCTTTGCAAGGTCAAGGTTCTGAGGATCAGCCTCGAATCTTGGAGTAAAGAGAGTGATAAGGTTTTCACAGCTTGCAACCTGGCTTGTAATGAAGATGCTTTCAATATCCTCTACAGTCTTATCGTTGCTTCTCTTTTCTGTATCGTTCTTAGGAGTCATCGCAGCAATATTCTTGACTGCATTCTCATAGATGCCGATTACGGTCTCTGGATCGAGCTTGCCGTCCTTGTAAAGATCTACAGCTGTATTGATCTGGAAGAGATAAATGTTTGCTCTTGCCTTAGGACCAAGCTCGTTTACTGCTTCTGTAAGTCCCTCATAAAGCTTCTGCGGATCATCCTTGATGAAGTTATACATATCGAGAGCCTTGTTGTTAAGGGAGCTTGTAGCATATTTTGGCCAATACTGGATACGCTCGTCGTAGATTTTCATGATAGAATCCACAAGCTGCTTGCTGTAGATAGGATTCTTTGAGTTCTTCTGAAGAACCTTCTTGAGAAGGGTTGTTCCGTCAGAAAGAAGAGAATACCTTGCTGTTGGAGGACAAAGCCTGTAAGCTTCTCTCCAGTTAGGAAGTGCTGAATCATAGTTTTTCTGTTTATAGTACTCTGTATAATAAGACAGGTACTTGATACACTCCGCACTGTCAGGACCGAATTTTCCCTGAGCGGAAAGTGTGCTGCTGCTGAAAAGAGCCATAGCAGCGATTGAAATTAACAGTACAATCTTTTTCATGGTGATATTTGTGTTTTTTTTTATTTTTATATGCGGTTTATGGTATAGTCTTTTACTGATACTGATTCTTGATGAACCAAAGGTCATGGATATTGAAGCTTATCACGAACATCGCATACCTTTCGCGTATCATCCTGTACCTTGTCGTAGCCTTCTGACCTATATCGACTCCAAGGGTGATTCCGTTGTACCTTCTGTTCTGATTCTCGATAGGAAGAGTCATACCGAATGTCAGACCCATCGAATTGACCTGGTTTCCGTCCAACTTATAATATGCATTGTCGAAATATGCTCCTGCACGATAAGTACAACGCCTGAAATAATATCTGATATCATTCCTGTTAGGAGTTATTTCAAATCCCGCCCTGTATGAGTTTGAAACAGTGGAAGAGAATTTTGATTTTCCTATTGCAGAAAAACCTGGAGCCGTATCAAAACCTGATTTTCTCCAATCCGACCTCAGATAATCGAATTCAGCACTCCATCTTTCTCCACCCTTGAATGAAATACCGAGACCGAGTTCATCTCCGAAACGTACAGCGGATCTGGCAAGAGTATCCACATTATATTTCAGAGTATCTGTAACAGACGACTGGTTCACATATCTGAAATTTGTGGCATATCCCTTCATATTCGTACCCATCTTGTAGGTAAGTCCGGCAACCATTGAAACATCGCCTCCGAGCTTCTGCTCATACTGAAGTCCGAACTTGCCGGTAACTCCGTTCAAAGCAAGCTCACTTCCGCTGTTAAGAGACCTGTAGGATTCATCAGTATAATCCATATTGGTTATCTTATCTATGTTACCGAAGTAATAGATTGCTTCTGCACCTACGGAGAACTTATCCCAGAAAGTAACACCTGCCCCTATGAAAGCCTGATATATACTTCCTGTACCATATGAATCATATGATATGTTTCCTGTATTTCCTATTATTTCAGGATTCTTTTCTATAGAAGAGAAATCGTATCCGACGTCACTGTAAGGAGTAAGTCCGACCATGAATGCAGATGACCTCCATATAGGGAAAGTCATTATGAAATCATAGATATTGAATGTGTTGTTACCTGATCTCAGACCCTTTTGATCGAATACCTTGTTATTCTGGGCAAGACCGAAGTCAGCCATGAATGAAAGCGAATCCCTTGCAGTCACAGCCGCAGGATTCATGTAATTTATATACCTTCTGTTTCTGTTAGCGATACCTGTTCCGCCCATACTCTTGTTATACGCGGTTCCCTCCTTGGAAATATCTCCAATACCGAAGATAGAATAAGGGGAGTACGCACCATAAGCTCCTTCCTGTGCCGACACAGAAACGCTTATGATGAGAAATACTGACAACAAAAGTACTTTTTCAATCTTTCTTATCATATTCAACAGCTATTAAAGCTAAACCCATCAATACCAGGTTACAAACTACAAAGATGGAGTTTTTCATCCGTTTTGCAAAATAAATCGCATCACCGCCCGTAAAAACTGTTATTTTTTCGGGGTGATGTGAAATATATCCCTCAATTTCAAATATTATGCCTGCTATTACACCTGATTCTACAGATGATTTGAGATCTTTTCCGGTTTCCGCTTCTGATTCCGGAGCATCAAGTAAAGGTAATATCCTGGTGTAACGGTTCAAGGATCTGAATCTTGTCCTGCATCCCGGAGAAAGATTTCCTCCTTCATAAACTCCGTCTGCATCAAGGAAATCAACACTCAATACGGTTCCTAAATCGAATATAGTACATCCTTTTCCTTTGAAAAGATATCTTGATGCAATTATTGACGCAGCCCTGTCCGGAGTCAGATAAGAAGGAATGCCATATCTTGAGAATACTTCAGAATCTGTTATTATAAGTTTCTCACATTCCTTTTCAAGACGCTTGATATTCTGCTCGGTAAAATTCCTTACACTGCTCAATACTATTTTTTCCGGTTTCTCCTTTGCAGTCAGGGAAAATATGAAATCCAGCATTCTTTCACCCTGGTATCTGAAAGTCTTTCCTAAAGTCATTCCTTCACACCAGGATGCCTTCAAGGCGGTGTTTCCTATATCTATTATCAGATCAGCCACTTGTAAATACTTTAACCACGCAAAAATAAAAAATATTACAACTTCATCAAAATATCATAAGCCTTTGATAATGTGTCTACATTCCTGACAAATATCCTCAACTTGTTATCATTCTGTTTGAGTTCGAAATATTTCGGATTGAGAGAGATGTTCTGCAGTATTCTTGAAAACATATCACTCCTGTAATATTGTGACATGGAATTATATATGAAGAAAGCTATCATCACACCATTCTTGATGATGATCTTCTCAAATCCGAGTTTCTGACCGAGCTGTCTTATCCTTACTATATCGAACAGTCTCTCAAGTTCTTCAGGAATTGTTCCGAAACGGTCAGACAACTTCTTCTTCATCTGTTCCATATCCTTTTCAGAAGAAAGAGAATCAAGTTCCTTGTATATCCTTATCTTTTCTGCTGTCATGTCTATGTAGGAATCCGGTATAAGGGCAAGCTGATCCGTTTCAATTGTACAGTCTGATACATAATTTTCCGAAGGACCTTTGGCAGTCATTCCTGTTTCTACACCAAGTTCTTCCATCGCTTCAGCAAGAATCTTCTGATATGTTTCGAATCCCATATCTGTTATGAAACCGCTCTGTTCGGCTCCAAGAAGATTTCCTGCTCCACGTATATCAAGATCCTGCATGGCTATATTGAATCCGCTGCCAAGGTCTGAAAAAGATTCTATCGCCTTCAGTCTTCTTCTCGCATCATCTGTTATGGATACAAGAGGAGGCACAATAAGGTAGCAGAATGATCTTCTGTTAGACCTTCCTACCCTTCCCCTGAGCTGGTGCAGGTCACTCAGTCCTATATTCTGAGCCTGATTTATAATGATAGTATTGGCATTAGGTATATCAAGACCGTTTTCAATGATTGTTGTACACAGGAGCATATCATAATCCCCTGCCATGAAATCAAGTATCTTGTTTTCCAGAACCTTCGGTTCCATCTGACCGTGAGCCACACATATCTTCATATCAGGAACGAGACGATGGAGTATGTCGTGGATAGCCTGCAGTTCCTCTACCCTGTTATGAACGAAGAATATCTGTCCTCCCCTGTTGAGTTCATAATCTATTATCTTCCTTATCTCATCATGATCGAACAGCATTATTTCCGTCTGGACAGGTATTCTGTTAGGTGGTGGGGTACTTATTATTGAAAGGTCACGGGCACCCAGAAGAGAGAACTGTAATGTTCTCGGAATAGGAGTCGCCGTAAGAGTTAATGTATCTACGGAAGCCTTGAGCTGACGAAGCTTTTCCTTTGCTCCTACTCCAAACTTCTGTTCCTCATCTATGATAAGCAGACCAAGATCCTTGAACTCGAAACCTTTTCCTATCAGTTTATGTGTTCCAATCACTATATCGAGAGTCCCTGCCTTCAGTCTCTTCTGAATATCGGATATTTCCTTAGACGTCCTCAATCTGCTTACATAATCTACGTTGCAAGGAAGATCCTTAAGTCTGTTTTTAAAAGTATTGTAATGCTGCAGGGCAAGTATTGTAGTAGGTACAAGAACAGCTACCTGCTTACTGTCGGCAACAGCCTTGAATGCAGCACGTACAGCAACTTCTGTCTTTCCGAATCCTACATCTCCGCAGATGAGTCTGTCCATCGGACAGTCGTCTTCCATATCGCGTTTTACTGCATATACAGCTTTCTCCTGGTCAGGAGTATCTTCATACATGAATGAAGATTCAAGTTCCTGCTGCATATATGTATCAGCTGAAAAAGCGAATCCTTTCACACTCTTGCGCTTTGCATAAAGCTGGATAAGGTCTTTAGCTATATCCTTTACCTTGGACTTGGTGCTTGCCTTTAAATTCTGCCATACCTTCGATCCGAGCTTATGTATCTTAGGAGGTTCCGAATCCTTTGATTTATAACGAGAAATCTTATGAAGGGCATGTACGGAAACGAAAACGACATCATTGTCCTTATACATGAGCTTTACCACCTCATGCATTCTTCCCTTGTCATCCTTCATCCGGACAAGTCCTCCGAATATTCCTACTCCATAATCAATATGGACTATATAATCACCTATCGCAAACGATGTAAGGTCATTGATGGTAAGCTGCTCGCTTTTTTCAACCGTCCTGCGGATGCTTACCCTGTGGAAACGGTCGAATATCTCATGGTCACTGTAGCAGCAGACCTTGTTTTCATGGTCTATGAATCCGTTATGGATATTGCATCCAGATATGAATTCCGGAATCATACCTCCGTTCTGAGACAGGATAGACCTCAATCTTTCAAGCTGAGACTTCTTTTCTCCATATATCCTGACTCTGTATCCTTCTTCAAGATGCTTCCTTATATCTTCAGTAAGAAGCTCGAAATTCTTGTTGAACACAGGCTGGGGAGCTATACTGAATCTTACAGACTCTTCATTCTGTCTTGAAAGAGGAAGTTCCATATAGACCCTTGTAAATCTTTCGGACAGAATATAAAACTCCTTGTTCTTATACATATCTGAAGAATCCAGCCATAATATCGTATCGGAAGGCAGTATGTCAAGGATATTGACATACGTATCTTCTTCCTCCGAAACGGTTATGTCAGGATATATCTCCGCACTTATGACTTTCTCTTTCGACAACTGCGTATTGCAGTCGAAAACACTTATGGCTTCTATCTCATCTCCAAAGAATGATATTCTGAAAGGATCGTTATATGAATATGAGAATATATCGACTATGGCACCTCTGATTGCAAATTGTCCGGGCTCAGCTACAAAATCCACCCTTTGAAAACCACTGCCGAACATGGCATCCACTATTTCTTCGTGACTTATCTCATCCCCTACTGTAAGACGCAGCATAGAGTCCTTTATTACGGATGTTTCCGGAATACCTTCTTCCAGAGCAGAAGGATATGTAACCACAATAAGCTTTCCTTCCTTATAATCCGCTATCTTTCCTATAGCTGAAGTTCTCTGGACACCTAATGTGGACTTGTAATTACTCCTTTCAAGATTCTTTCCGGAGTCAGGAAGAAAAAACACCCTGTCTCCTTCTATAAGGTTATACAGATCGGCAGCACAATATTCTGCGGAATCTTTGTCAGGAAGCACGATCATCTGAAATCCATCATGATCCAGCTGCGATACAGCGAACCATCTTGCAGAAAGAAAGAGTCCGCTGCAGAATACTTCTTCAGAGTGTTTTATTTTTTCAGCGAGTTTGTTTACTGAATCTGTACTTATTAACATTTTGCTGATTTTTCTGTTGAAAAACGGTTGATAACCCTGTTGACAATATATGAAAACTAAATTATAAAATCCGGAAAATCGATATATAACCAGATATGAAATTCATATCAAAATTTTTTACAATTTATTTTTCAAAGACTTCACAGCATGGTTTTCAACATGAATATAAAGTATTAAATCATTGATAATCATATAGGTAATCGGGTTTTCAACATATTAACAATGTTATTATCATCATCATATTTATAAAAATAAAATATATATTTGTATATAATTATTTTGATGACGACATGGCTACCGACTTCGATCCCCGAAACATCAACGACAGCAAAGATAAGGAATTGGACGGAATAATCCGTCCGCAGGACCTTCAAGACTTTACAGGACAGGACAAGATTGTCTCTAATCTCAAGATTTTTGTGGCGGCAGCCAAGATGAGAGGAGAGTCTCTTGATCATGTGCTTTTCCATGGTCCTCCGGGTCTTGGCAAGACAACCCTTGCCCATATCATTGCAAATGAACTTGGAGTAAACATGAAGGTTACTTCCGGTCCTATCCTGGACAAGCCGGGTGATCTGGCAGGTCTTCTTACTTCTCTTGAAGAAGGTGATGTGCTTTTCATTGATGAGATTCACAGGCTTTCTCCTGTTGTCGAAGAATATCTTTATTCGGCTATGGAGGATTTTGTCATAGATATAATGATAGACAAAGGTCCAGGGGCACGTTCCGTGCGTATTTCCCTGAATCCATTCACTCTTGTAGGAGCTACTACCCGCAGCGGACTCCTTACCTCTCCTTTGCGTGCGAGATTCGGTATCACATGCGCTATGGAATATTATGATACCCCTACCTTGGTCAGGATAGTCAAGAGAAGTGCCCATATATTAAAGGTGGAGATCGATCAGGATGCGGCTTACGAAATAGCTTTACGAAGCCGAGGTACGCCGCGTATAGCAAATTCTCTTCTCAGAAGAGTTCGTGACTTTGCACAGGTCATGGGTAACGGAAAGGTAGATCTGCAGATTGCCAGATATGCACTGGATGCTCTTAATATCGACAAGAGAGGACTCGATGCTATTGATAACAAGATACTTAAGACAATCATAACCAAGTTCAAGGGAGGTCCGGTCGGTGCAAATACGATCGCTACTGCGGTAGGTGAGGATCAGGGTACCCTTGAAGAGGTATATGAGCCTTTCCTTATAAAGGAGGGATTCATTATGAGGACTCCAAGGGGCAGGGAAGCGACTGAACTTGCTTACCGCCATCTTGGTCTTGAAAAAGGCAATATCAACCTTGATGACCCGACACTTTTTTAATTGAAAGATTACCACGTCGTTTCACTCCTTGTAATGACGTGATGTACCTGTTTATGAATTATGTCTGCCACGTCATTGCGAGGAACGTAGTGACGTGGCAATCTTTTACCTATCATTAATGATAGGTGTTAGTTGTTTTATAGAGTATAATTGTGTACATTCGTGCCGAAATTTCACTAACACACCATAAAATGGCCGAAAAACTTATTTCTAAGATTCCTGAGGGACCTTTGTCAGAGAAATGGACAAAGCACAAATCTCAGATCCGTGTTGTCAGCCCAGGCAACAAAAGAAAACTCGAAGTCATTGTTGTAGGAACAGGTCTTGGTGGAGCATCTGCAGCTGCTTCACTCGGTGAACTTGGCTATAACGTAAAGGTATTCTGCATCAGCGATTCTCCGCGTCGTGCGCACTCTATCGCAGCACAGGGAGGTATCAACGCTGCCAAGAACTACCAGAATGACAATGACTCTGTCTATCGTCTCTTCTATGACACAATCAAGGGAGGAGACTATCGTGCACGCGAGGCAAACGTATACCGTCTTGCTGAGGTAAGTAACCTCATCATCGACCAGTGCGTTGCTCAGGGTGTCCCTTTTGCAAGGGAGTATGGCGGACTTCTCGCCAACCGCTCTTTCGGAGGTGCGCAGGTAAGCCGTACCTTCTATGCCCGTGGACAAACCGGACAGCAGCTCCTTCTCGGTGCATATGCTGCCCTTAACCGTCAGATCGCAGCTGGTACTGTAAAGAGCTATCCTCGTTATGAGATGCTCGATGTAGTCCTTATCAACGGTGAGGCTAAGGGTATCATTGCAAGAAACCTCGTGACTGGTAAGATTGAGAGATTCGGTGCACATGCAGTGGTAATCGCAACAGGTGGTTACGGTAATGCATACTTCCTCTCTACCAACGCAATGAATTCAAACGGTTCAGCTGCATGGCAGTGCTACAAGAAGGGTGCTTACTTCGCAAACCCTTGCTTCGCACAGATCCACCCAACATGTATCCCTGTCCACGGAGACCAGCAGTCTAAGCTTACTCTCATGTCAGAGTCTCTTCGTAACGACGGACGTATCTGGGTACCTAAGAAGATGGAAGATGTAAAGGCTCTACGCGCAGGTACAAAGAAGCCTTCACAGATCGCTGAAGAAGATCGTGACTACTATCTCGAGCGTCGTTATCCTGCATTCGGTAACCTCGTGCCACGTGACGTTGCATCACGCGCTGCAAAGGAGCGTTGCGACGCCGGTTACGGTGTGAACAATACAGGTCTCGCAGTATTCCTTGATTTCAAGACTGCTATCGAGCGTCTCGGAAAGGATGTCATTGCTGCAAGATACGGTAACCTCTTCCAGATGTATGAAAAGATCACTGACGTCGATCCATATAAGGAGCCGATGATGATCTATCCTGCTATCCACTACACAATGGGTGGTATCTGGGTAGACTACAATCTCCAGACTACAGTTCCAGGTCTCTATGCTATCGGTGAGGCTAACTTCTCAGACCATGGTGGAAACCGTCTCGGTGCTTCTGCTCTCATGCAGGGTCTTGCCGACGGTTATTTCATCCTTCCTTATACTATCGGAGACTACCTTGCAGGTAAGTTCAAGGAGCCTAAGACAGACGTTAATGCTCCTGAATTCGCTGAGGCTGAAAAGGCTGTTGTCGAGAAGATCAACAAGCTTTTCGCTGTCAAGGGTAAGAGATCTGTGGATTCATTCCACAAGGAACTCGGTCTTATCATGTGGAACAATGTAGGTATGGCTCGTAACGAGGCAGGTCTTAAGGAAGCTATCGAGAAGATCAAGGCTCTTAAGGCAGAGTTTTGGAAGAACGTATATGTTGCAGGTGACAACGATCAGTTCAACCAGGAGCTCGAGAAGGCTCTCCGCCTCGTTGATTTCTTTGAAATCGGTGAGCTTATGGCACGTGACGCACTCAACAGAAACGAGTCTTGCGGAGGTCACTTCCGTGAAGAGATGCAGACTGAGGACGGTGAGACCAAGCGTGACGACGAGAACTACATGTATGTAGCGGCATGGGAATACAAGGGTGAGGATGTTGAGCCTGAGCTCCACAAGGAACCGCTTGTATACGAGAATATCAAGATAGCTACCAGAAACTATAAAGACTAATTGACATGGATTTGACATTGAAAGTATGGCGTCAGAAAAACGCCAAGGCAAAAGGACATTTTGAGACCTATAAGGTTAAGAATATATCCGAAGACAGCTCTTTCCTCGAGATGCTCGATATCCTCAATGAGCAGCTTATTGCTGAGGGTGCAGATCCGGTAGCTGTCGAGAAGGGATGCAAGAGCAGCGGTCCTGTATCGTTCGATCATGACTGCCGCGAGGGTATCTGCGGTGCATGTTCACTCTATATCAACGGCCGTGCACACGGACCTGACGATGAGGTAACTACATGCCAGCTCCACATGCGTAAGTTCAAGGATGGCGATACAATCACCATCGAGCCTTGGAGATCAAAGGGTTTCCCTGTAATCAAGGACCTCGTTGTTGACCGCCAGGCATTTGACAAGATTCTTCAGGCAGGTGGATATGTATCAGTAGGTACAGGCGGAGTTCCGGACGGAAACGCTATTCCTATTCCTAACGAGAAGGCTGAAGAGAGTATGGATGCAGCAGCATGCGTTGGTTGCGGTGCTTGCGTAGCTACATGTAAGAACGGTTCTGCAATGCTTTTCGTAGCTGCTCGTGTAAGCTCACTCGCTCTTCTCCCACAGGGTAAGGTTGAGGCTGCAAAGCGTGCTAAGGCTATGGTTGCAAAGATGGACGAACTCGGTTTCGGTGCTTGTACAAACACCAAGGCTTGTGAGATGGAATGTCCTAAACATGTGACAGTTAC
>JAFVMQ010000087.1 GCA_017506825.1 Bacteroidales bacterium | reverse complement strand
TTCTTCTTTCTAACCTCTACTGTAGGAGGGTTGAGATAACGGATTTCATTGTTCTGTGCCATAATTCTTGTCCTCCTAAATTATTTAGCCTGTTTGTTAGCTCTTCTTCTCTCAGCATATGCAATTGCATGCTTGTCCATAGCGAAAGTGAGGAATCGCATGATTCTCTCGTCGCGACGATACTGAGTCTCGAGTCTTGCGATCACCTGAGTGTCAGCCTTGAACTCGATCATGTAATAGAATCCTGTAGTCTTCTTCTGGATAGGGTAAGCAAGCTGACGCAGACCCCAGTCCTCTTCGTACACGATTTCACCGCCCTTAGCAACGATGTAATCGACGTACTTCTTTACCGCTTCCTTCATCTGAGCCTCAGACAAAACGGGAGTTGCAATGAAAACGGTTTCGTACTGTTTAATCATTTTTGTTTGTAATTAATTGTTTAATAATAATTTGCGCCCATCTCAGCGGGCTCAATCCACCAAAATGGGCTGCAAATATAGAAATAATTATTTAATTATCAAACTATTTAGTAGGAATGTTCTCAAGGACGGCCTTGAGGAATTCCCAGCACTTGGCTACTGAAGGGATGTTGGCGCGCTCGTCTGGGCTGTGAGGGCTCATGAGGGTCGGACCGCATGAAACCATATCCCAGTGAGGGTATGCACCGCTGAGGATTCCGCACTCGAGACCGGCGTGGATTGCCATGACTGCAGGCTCCTTGCCGTAGAGGTCGTTATATACCTTCTTCATTGTAGCGAGGATTGCAGAATCCGGATTTGGAGCCCAGCCTGAGTATCCGCCTGCGAATGAAGTCTCAATGCCTGCGAGAGCGAAGATTGACTCGAACTTCTTTGCAAGAGCATCCTTGGCTGTATCAACCGAACTTCTCATGAGAGTCTTCACAGAGAACTCACCGCCTTCTATCTTCACCATAGCAAGGTTGTTTGATGTCTCAACAAGACCTGCCATCTCGCTGCTCATGCGCTCGACTCCGTCAGGGCAAGCAATAATAGCACGAACGAAACGGAGAGCGTCTGCCTCAGGAACATACTTGCACTCATCACCGCCACAGCACTCGCCTTCCGCGCACTCATATGGCTTGAAGATGAACTCAGAGTCAGGATCTGTGCCGGCATATTCCGCCTTGATCTCTGCTGCAACACGGTCGAATACGGCCTTGGCAGCCTCAACCTTGTCTGCAGGAACATATACTGTAGCGAATGCCTCGCGAGGGATGGCATTACGGAGCGTACCGCCTTCGAGATCAAGAAGCTTCACGTCAGCCTCTGTCATGAGGGCAAGGAGGATGCGTGCGGCAAGCTTGTTGGCATTACCTCTATATAAGATGATATCCATACCTGAGTGACCGCCCTTGAAGCCCTTGACTGCAAGAGACCAGCACTCCCAGCTCTTGTCATAGTCAGCAGGAACATATGTTGCAGACGCAGATGCGTCAAGACCGCCTGCGCAGCCGACATAGAGCTCACCCTCTGTCTCAGAGTCGAGGTTGATAAGGATGTCACCCTGAAGAAGACCCGGCTTGAGAGCGTTTGCACCTGTCATTCCCGTTTCCTCATCTACAGTAACGAGGAGTTCGATCGGGCCATGCTTGAGGTCAGAAGACTCAAGAACTGCCATACCCATGGCAACTCCAAGACCGTTATCAGCTCCAAGAGTAGTTCCCTTAGCCTTTACCCACTCGCCGTCAATCCAAGTCTGGATAGGATCCTTCTCGAAATCATGTACCGTATCGTTGTTCTTCTGTGGTACCATATCGATATGTCCCTGAAGAATCACACCCTTCATGTTCTCGCATCCTGGAGTTGCAGGTTTGCGGATTACAATATTTCCTATTTCGTCCTTGATTGTCTCAAGTCCGTGGGACTTACCCCAGTTATACATATACTCCACCGCAAGCTCCTCATGCTTTGAAGGGCGAGGGATCTGAGTAAGTTCATAAAAATTCTTCCACACTATCTGTGGATCAAGTTCCTTGATAGTCATACTATTAATATTATATATTGATTAATCCTGAATTGGCGGCAGCTTATGCTTCTTTACCTTCTTGAATGTCGAATTCAGCGGCATCTCACCGAGGATACCGAGCTGATATACCAGCATACGGCTCTGCATAAGAAGATTCGACCCGTCCTTTACCTTGATGGTACACTGCGCAGGTACAAGATACTTGACTGTAGTCACTGTAGGGTCAATCTTTACCTGCTTCGGAGCGACAGGCTTGCCTTTAGCCTTGGTCTTCTCCTTTGCCTTGATCTGCTCAGGCGTCTCAGGCACCTCGATCTCGTCAGGAATGATCTCAAGAACCATCGGCTTTCCTGTAAGGTTGTCAGCAGGTACAAGACCGGCTATATCTGACATTCTGAACGCCACATACATCTGGCTCTCCCTGTCCTTGTCCGGAAGGATATCGAAAGTCATCCTCTGTGTCTGATACTCGGAATAACCGACAAAGAGAGACATGTATTCTTCCTCCATATCTGCAAGTTCACTTACAGCAGCACCCATAGCTTCTCCGCTGTAAGTCGCATCTGTATCGCCTGTAATGATCTGAAGTCTCTGTTCGCGAAGTTTAACTATCATCTGGGCAGCCTCGGCAGCCTTCTGTTCCTGAGACTTCTCCACTACCATGCTCTGCTGTACCGACACTTTTCCTTTCGATGATTTCTTCCTGTCATTCCTGTACAAGGTAGTAGCCTCGGACTTAAGGTTTGAAGAGACGCCCTTATCCGAGAAATCACCAGTCCTTGTCACTGGGAAATCCCATACCCTGTCACCTGCAACATTAGCATCGGAGAAAGAGATAAGTCCTACTGAAGCAAGGTCCATGAACGAGAAATCCGGAGCTTCACTCATAATAGGGAGAAGGTATCTTCTTCCCATATCGGCAGTCTCGTATGATGTTATACCGATCTGGGACAGCTGATATGTAGTCTCATCCTTCTGGCGGGCCTTGATTCCGAGATATTTCTCAGCATACTTTGCATAAGGTCCTGCAAAAAAGCTTTCCTGGACAGCCTCAACCTCGAGCACCAAAGTAGTTGTAGGCAAAGAATAAGTCACATAACCGAGGGGGTCAGCGACCTTCTGGGCATCAGCCACAAACGGCAGACATGCCATCATCAGCAATAATCCGATTGTTCTTTTCATAACTATGTGATTTTAATTATTTCCACCTTTTATGAGTCCACAGCCAGTTGTGCGGAGTCTCACGTATCTCCTCCTCGAGAAGATCATAATACTTTCTCATTATCTCTTCCGGAGTATGTTCCGACGCATTCCTGCAAATCGGAATCAAGGTCATTTCATACCTTCCGCGCTCAACACGCTTCATTTTCATGTACATCACGGAATGGGACATCTTGCATGCCACACCAACGCTGCCAAGCATTGCATTCGTAGGCTGACTCATGAATTCACCTATGAAATGCTTGCCTGCTCCCTTATAAGGAGCCTGATCGGTAGGATAGATGTACACCTTCCTCTCATCCTTATGCTTTATCGCATAGCGGAGAATGTTGTGTGACTCGACCTCGCATTCGGTCTTGCGTTTCTCCATTGCAGCCACCCTGTTCAATGCAAAGACCCTGTCAGCCACATAGCTGGAGAGTTCCTTGTACACTACAGCTATATCCTCCTCCTTTATGGAAACCTCCGTGCCGTCATCGGTCCTGTAGCCGAGGAAGCCACCCATAAGCTCCCAGTTTCCGCAATGGGTGCTGAGGACAGTCATGCTCGGCGTACTGTCAAAAAGTTCTGAAATCTCCTTTGCATTGGTAACTGTGACTATTCCGCTTTTACGCAGCCTTCTGTAATCGCTTCCGCCAAACCAGATCGCCTCTGCTACGATCTCACCGAAATGTCGGTAGAAATCATTGTACACCTGAAGTATCTGCTTGTACTTCATTTCAGGAAAAGACCTGGAAAGATTTATCAGCACTACAGAACTTCTGTAACGGACAATATTTTTTGCAATAAAAGACAGGACATCTCCCATGAAATAATGGAATTTCAAAGGAAGTTTAGAAGCCATCACGATCAGCCCCCTGATCAATCTTACACACAAGTCTTTCATTATCAATATATTGTATTTCAATATCCGTATTTTGCACAATAACGCATCAAAGCATATCTCTTATAGAAAAGCAAATATATCAATTTTCCTTATGATTTCCGATATTTTGCCAATAAATTAAATTTAGTATCTTTGTCCGGATTTGACACGCCGTTAAACAAAAATTATTAACCAATATCATTTTCAATTATGTCATTCATTTCTAATCTATGGCAGAACAACCGTCCGATGGCAATCCTGATCGCCATTCTGATCGTTGTTATACCATTCTTAGTTTTCTACATCAACAAAGCTCGCAAGGAGCATCCGAAGGGACTTATCGCAGCAGCGTTGAGCAACATGGGAGAGCGTTTCGGTTACTACATCATGAACGCAGTACTTCTCCTTTTCATCTGTTCTAAATTCGGTATCAGCGACAGCGCAGCAGGATGGATCTACTCGGTTTTCTACTTCCTGATCTATGTGCTCAGCCTTCCGGGAGGTATCATCGCTGACCGCACACAGAACTACAAAGGAACAATCATTGCTGGTCTTCTGGTGATGGCTACCGGTTACGGTATCCTCTCGGTTCCTGTATTCGCTGAGACAGCCGGAGTTTCATGGGTACTCGTACTCACATGCGTCGCACTCTTCATCATTGCATTCGGTAACGGTCTCTTCAAGGGCAACCTTCAGGCTCTTGTAGGTCAGATGTACGACAACTTCGAGGCTGATGCAGCGAAGAAGGGTCCTGAGGCTCTTGCCCAGGCAAAGGACAAGCGTGACTCCGGTTTCCAGATCTTCTACGTATTCATCAACATCGGTGGTGTGATCGCTCCGTTCATTGCACCTCTTCTCAGAAGTTTCTGGCTCAAGATCCACAATCTTGCATACAACTCTGACCTTCCACGCCTCTGCCACATGTTCATAAAGGACCCTGCAGCAGTTACAGGTACTGACGCAGAGAACCTCAGCAAGCTTGCAGCAGAAGTAGGACACACAGGAGCGATTGATGCAGCATTCTGCAACAATTACCTTGAAATCTTCAATACCGGAGTACATTTCTCATTCATTGCATCGGTACTTGCAATGCTCATTTCTCTCGTGATCTTCATCGCGATCAAGAAGAAGCTTCCTAACCCTGCGAAGAAGGAGAAGGCTGCAGTTGCTGACTATACTCCAGAGGAGAGAGAGGCAAATGCAAAGGAGATCAAGCAGAGACTTTACGCTCTCTTCGCAGTTCTCGGAGTAGCTGTATTCTTCTGGTTCTCATTCCACCAGAACGGTCAGTCACTTTCTATCTTTGCTCGTGACTTCGTCACAACAGCATCAATTCCGCCTGAAATCTGGCAGTGCATCAACCCACTCTTCGTGATCATCCTCACTCCTATAATCATGTGGGTGTTCGCCAGCCTTGCAAGCAAGGGAAAGGAAGTATCCACACCTCGCAAGATCGCTATCGGTATGTTCATCGCAGCATGCTCATACATCCTCCTCATGGTGGTAGCTATGATTCAGGGATATCCTTCAGGAGATGAATTCAGAGGTCTTTCAGACGCAGTGAAGATGGCAATGAAGTCAAGTCCTGTGGTACTTATCGCCACTTACTTCTTCCTCACTGTAGCAGAGCTCTTCATCTCTCCTCTCGGACTCTCATTCGTATCGAAGATCGCTCCACGTCACCTTCAGGGTATCTGCCAGGGTCTCTGGCTTACAGCTACCGCTATCGGCAACCTGTTCATCGCCCTTGGAGTCACAATGCTCAACAAGTTCCCTGAGCAGTGGATGTGCTGGGCTGTATTCGCAGGTTTCTGTCTCATCTCTATGGGTGTAATGCTCGGTATGGTGAAGTGGCTTGAAAGAGTTGCGAAGTAATTTGCAGTTACGTGGGCCCAAGCCCGCAGCAATCTGAATTTTATGACCGGTTACGGATGCGTGACCGGTCATTTTTATTATATTTGCAGTTTGTATGGATACTTCGCTTAAGGAAACTCTGATCGGGTGGGCTGAAGAATACAATCACCCTAAATACTTTCAGGAAGACCCGATAATCTTCCCGACACAGTTCGCGCGTAGACACGAGTCCGGAGAAGCATCTCTCGCAGATGTAGAGATCGCCGCTTTGCTCTCCGCACATCTCGCATGGGGCAGAAGGTCCATGATAGTACGCGACTGCGGCAGGATGTTTGACGAGATGCAATGGCGTCCGTATGAATATGTGATGGGCGGAGAATACAGGAATGAGGATATCAGTCTGCACCGGACGGTGAAATGGAAAGAATTCGCTGCCATATGCACCAGACTCAGAAATATTTATTCCACCCGCGACAGCATCGAAGATCTGACGGACAATGAAATCAGGTGTCTTGTCTTCGGTCAGAAGGAAGACAGGAAAGCTCCGAACAAGAAGATCAGCATGATGCGGAGATGGATGGTCCGCGACGACGGGAAAGTGGATCTTGGATTATGGAAGGCATCGGACAAAAGGAGCCTGATTCTGCCGCTGGATGTCCATGTTTATGATCAGGCAAGCGCCCTCGGACTTACTTCCAGACGACAGAAGGACATAGTGACTGCCCGGGAAATCACTGATTCATTCAGGGAGATATGGCCGGAAGACCCGTGCAAAGGAGACTTTGCCCTGTTCGGCTACGGAGTGACACACAGATAGAATATTATGCCACGTTTATATATCATATCAGGATGTAACGGAGCGGGAAAGACAACCGCTTCATACTCGCTGCTGCCTGAGATGCTGGACTGCAGCGAATTCGTGAATTCGGACGAATTTGCAAAAAGTCTGTCACCCTTCAAGCCGGAAAACGCATCAATCCAGGCAAGCCGCTATATGCTTCTGAAGATCAGATATCTCCTGAAGAAAAAGAGCGATTTTGCAGTAGAGACCACACTTGCGACAAGAACCCTCCTCAAGATCGTCAGAACCGCACAGGAGGCAGGTTACTCCATAACTCTGCTGTACTTCTGGCTGAACTCGCCTGAGCTTGCAATAGAAAGAGTAAAGGCAAGGGTTGAAAGCGGCGGTCACAACATTCCGGAAGAAACCATCCGCAGAAGATACAACGTCGGCATTGACTATTTCTTCCGCCACTATAGCCCTGTCAGCGACAGATGGATTCTTGCAGACAATTCACAGGCACCATTCCGAGTGATCGCAGAAGGTTCCAGGAACGATGTTCTGAACATCAGGGACGAAGAGACTTACACCAAGATCCTCGCAATCGCTTCCGAGCACAGGAAACACATGGAAGAGACCGGAGAGATCCTTTCATTATAATCAGAAATCAGAATGAACAAGACATATTACCTCGATCTGTTCAATGTGTCATTGCAACAGATCAAGACGGTCACAGAAACAGCATTGGCCCACGGAGGCGACTATGCAGACCTTTATTTCGAGCACACGACATTCTTCAATCTTCTCCTGAAGGACGGCGTCGTTTCTTCCGGCGGCTTCCATACCGACTACGGAGTCGGAATCCGTGTACTCAAGGGGGAGAAGACCGGTTACGCATATGCGGAAAACACAGAAATGCATGATATGGTCCAGGCCGCTAAGGCTGCATCAGCCATAGCAACCGGCATGACTTCAAGCCGCACCTATCAGCCCGTGGAAGACCGCATTTCTGACTTCTACCCTATGCAGAACAACTGGAGGGACATGGGAGCGGATGCATTGCTTCCATTCCTCAAGGATCTTGAGAAGGCGGTTTTCGAAAAGGATCAAAGGATAGTAAAAGTCATAGTGCGACTGTCAAACTCCGTCTCAGACATAATGATGTACAACTCGCTCGACGAACTTACCTGCGACACAAGACCGCTGGGAAGCGTCAGCGTTTCCGCAGTATTCGAACAGGACGGCAAGACAGAGAACCGCTCGGCAGCACGAAGTTTCAGAATGGGAGCGGAACTGACAGGTCCCCAGCTTATACAGGAGCTGTCGGAAGAAGTAGTCCGGGGAATCGATGACAGGTTCGAGGCGAAGAGACCGAAAGGAGGTCAGATGAGCGTGGTCATGGGAGCCGGGGCATCAGGAATCCTTCTCCATGAGGCCATGGGTCATGCTTTCGAAGCAGATTTCAACAGAAAGGGACAGTCGATATTCTCTGACAGGATGGGACAGCAGGTATGTCCCAAGGGAGTAAATGTAGTCGATGACGGCACCGTTGCCTTCAACAGAGGCTCAGGAAACTATGATGACGAAGGCGTAGCCGGCGAAAAGACATATATGGTCAGGGACGGAATACTTGAATCATATCTCCACGACAGGATCAGCGCAAGCTGGTACGGAGTAAGACCGACCGGTAACGGACGCAGGGAAAACTTCAGATACAATCCTATACCCAGGATGAGGGCCACATATATGGAAAGCGGAGATTCAAACCCTGCCGACATCATTTCCGATGTAAGACAGGGAATATATGTGGACGAATTCTCTAACGGCCAGGTAAAGATCGGTGAGGGAGACTTCACGTTCTTCGTAAAGAGCGGTTACCTTATCGAAAACGGACGCCTTACCATGCCTGTCAAGGATATAAACATCATAGGCAACGGTCCTCAGGCTCTCGCGGACATCATGGCAGTAGGCAACGACCTGAAGATAGACAACGGAACATGGACATGCGGCAAAGAGCAGAGCGTGGCGGTATCGTGCGGAATGCCGACTGTGCTGGTAAAGAATCTTACAGTGGGAGGTGAACAATGATCAATGAAAAAGAAATAAGAACAGCACGCCACTGCATTTCATATGCAATGGCAAGCGGAGCAGAAGCAGTCAGGGTATCGCTGAGCAAGAGCGTGATGGACGGTTACACCCTCCTGAACGGAGAACTGGACAAGGTGACTCATTCTGCTGACAGATCCATCTATCTCTATATCTTTGCAGACGGCAGATACGGAACATTCTCCACCAACAGACTGGAGGAGAAGGAGCTTGAGGAATTCATTTCCAAGGCTGTCATAATGACAAGAATGCTCGGAGAAGACCCGTGCAGACGCCTTCCTGAGCCGGAAAGAACCGAAAGAAATGCGGTTACCGGCAGGGAGCTCGATCTCTATGATGAGACTTATGAATCTTCAGATGCAGACAAGAGGCTGGCAAAGGCTCTCGGTATGAGCATATTCTCCAAAGCGGAAACTGACGAAAGATACAGCATCATATCGGAAGAATGCGAATACAGCGAATCTGTCGACGACAATTATCTTGCAGATTCGCAGGGATTTGAAGGCAGACACACCGAGACCATGTTCTACTGCTTTGCAGAGATGACTGTCAAGGACTGCGAAGGAAACAAATACAGCGGATTCTGGTGGGATGCCTCCCAGAAGGCAGACGGACTAAGTCTCTCAGACTGCTCAGCAAAGGCACTGGAGAAGGCTGCAGGACAGATAGGTCCCAGAAAAAGAAGATCCGGAACTTACAGGATGGTGGTCGAAAACCAGGTCGCATCAAGACTTATCGCTCCCATAGTATCGGCTCTCAATGCCGCATCGATCCAGCAGAAGGTATCTTTCCTCGACGGCAGTCTGGGCAAGAGGATATTCCCGGAGGGGATGACACTCATGGATCTTGCACGAACTCCGGGAAAGAACGGTTCGAGACTGTTCGATACCGAAGGTGTTGCAACCAAGGATACTGCAATAATCGAAAAAGGAGAGGTCAAGGAGTATTTCGTAAGCACATACATGTCGGAGAAGATGGGAATCGCTCCAACAATCGAGGACATAAGCCGTCCTTGCCTGATGCCATATTTGAAAGGCGAAGACTTGACCGCAGAGGAAAAAGAAGTATCTTTGCCAGACATTTTGAGAAAGTGCTCCAACGGCATACTTGTGACAGGATTCAACGGAGGAAACTGCAATCCGGTTACAGGAGATTATTCGTTCGGAATAGAAGGATTCGCATTCAGCAAGGGAAAGATCACCCATCCTGTGCGTGAAATGCTGATTACCGGCAATCTCATCGACCTTTGGAAAAGCATGATTGCTGCAGGAAACGATTACAGGCCAAGCGCAAGATGGCAGATCGGAACGCTTGCCTTCGAGAACGTATCATTCTCAGCATAAATAATATAAAAACACAAGATATGAAAATTGCACAGAACACAGTAGTAGAGTTCAGCTATGAACTCGAAGTAGAAGGAAAGGTAGTAGACCATACAACAAAGGAAAGACCTCTTGACTATATCCACGGAACAGGCAGCCTCCTTCCTAAGCTCGAGGCACACATCGAGGGCATGGAGCCAGGTGACAAGTTCGAGATCACCCTCTCCCCTGCCGACGGATATGGCGAAGTGGATCCGACAAGAATCATCGACCTGCCTAAAGCGGCATTCGAGGTTAACGGAGAGATCCGCGAAGACCTCCTTGTACCGGGCAACACAATCCCTATGATGAACAGCATGGGCGGAGTAATCCCTGGATTAGTCCTCGAAGTTACCGAAGACTCTGTCAAGATGGACCTCAACCATCAGATGGCAGGTAAGACCCTCCATTTCTCAGGAGAAATCCTTACAGTACGCGAAGCTACTGAGAAGGAGCTTACAGAAGGTCTCCACGGTGAATATGTACACACATGCGGATGCGGCGGCGGATGCCATGGACACGAAGGCGGATGCGGCGGAGACTGCGACGGCGGATGCCATGGACACGAAGGCGGATGCGACTGCCACGAAGAAGGTCACGACTGCGGATGCGGTTGTCATTAATATTCTGAAGCACAGGAAGATATGTGGTTACTGCTGGCATTTGTATCGGCAACCCTTCTTGGCTTCTATGATGCCTCTAAAAAAGCAGCACTGAAAGACAATGCAGTTCTTCCGGTGCTGCTTTTGAACACTGTATTCTCGACCCTGCTGTTTTCGCCTGTCATTCTCGACTCTCTGACAGGAAGCGGATGGTTCGACGGAACGATTCTCGATTCCGCACCGTTTGCAGGTCATCTTCCTATGCCTGCCGACCCGGATTGGGCTGACGGGGCCATGAGCGGACATCCTCTGCTGAAAGCACATCTGCTTGTGGTGCTGAAATCATTGATAGTACTGACATCATGGATTGCAGGCTATTTCGGAATAAAGCACATCCCTATTACGATTGTAGGTCCGATAAATGCGACACGCCCTATCCTTGTCCTTGTTGGAGCCATGCTTTTCTTCGGAGAAAGACTGAACTGGTGCCAGTGGACCGGTGTCATCCTGTCGATCCTGTCGATATATCTGATGAGCCGTTCAAGCAAAAAGGAGAATATCGACTTTACGAAGAACAAATGGATGATCTTCGTCGCCATCGGAACGATAATGGGAGCTGTCAGCGGACTTTATGACAAGTTCATCATGCAGGAGCTCAGTCCGATCTTCGTCCAGAGCTGGTTCAACCTCTACCAATGCATAATGATGCTCATCGTATGTCTGGCAGCCTGGTATCCGACAAGAAAGAAGACCACCCCGTTCCATTGGAGCTGGGCTATTCCGCTTATAGCATTCTTTGTCGCAGCTGCTGACTTCGCATATTTCAATGCGCTGAGCAGACCGGAAGCAATGATATCTGTAGTATCTCTTGTCCGCAGGGGATCCGTACTGATTTCATTTGCCTGCGGAGTCCTGATCTTCAAGGAGCGCAACCTCAAAGCCAAGATCCTTGACCTGCTTCTTATCCTTATAGGAATGGTATTCGTTTACTTCGGAAGCAGATAAAGTGTCATTTCGAGCAAAGTCGAGAAATCTTTTTACTATATTTGTAAGTTAATGACCATGAAAACCGCAGTCGTCATACTGAACTGGAACACGGAAGGCTTCCTCAGGAAGTTTCTTCCAGGACTCGTCCGTTCATGCAGCAAGGTTGAAGGAGCTGAAGTTGTCGTCGCTGACAACGCTTCGACCGACGGAAGCTCCATGGTCATGGAAAAGGAATTTCCTGAGATACGGACTCTGAAGTTCGAGAAGAATCTCGGATTCACCGGAGGGTATAACCGAGCGTTCGCAGAGTTGTGCAAGGGCGCTGACGTTCCTGAATACTTCCTTCTGATCAACTCGGACATAGAAGTGCCTGAGAACTGGCTGGGACCGTTGGTGGATTGGATGGACACTCATCCTGAATGCGGGGCATGCGCTCCAAAGCTCCATAGTTGGCAGGAAAGGGATAAATTCGAATATGCCGGAGCTGCCGGCGGATATATAGACAGATTCGGATACCCGTTCTGCAGAGGAAGGATATTAGGCAAGGTAGAAACAGATGTGGGACAGTACGACTCCCCTGCCGATGTATTCTGGGCGACGGGAGCCTGTCTCATGGTACGCAGTTCCGTTTACAGGAAGCTTGGAGGACTTGATGAAAGGTTCTTCGCCCATATGGAAGAAATAGACCTGTGCTGGAGGATGCAGCTTGAAGGATGGAAGGTAACTGTCGTACCGGAATCAGTGGTATATCATGTAGGAGGAGGAACCCTGCCTGCAACGTCTCCGTTCAAGCTTTTCCTGAACTACAGGAACAACCTGCTGATGCTCAGCAACAATCTGGCGAAAACATTTGCCTTATGCTGCTTGCGCAAAGGTACGGATGCCGGCAAGGCTGCTGTCAACGGTATCAGAAAGGCAGAACGCAGGATAAGAACAAGAATGGTCCTTGACCTGATGTCGGCATCCGTATATCTGCTGACTTTCAGGACAGATTGTTTCAAGGCTGTACTCAGGGCCCATAAGGAATTCCGTTCGATGCGAAGTGCAGTCAATGCTGCAGGGATATCCGAGTATCTCGAGACTTCCGGTACTCGCGCACGGATAAAAGGCATATACAGAAAATGGATAATCCTTTGCCGGAATGTCGGAAAGGAGGATTTCTATAATTTTTAGGACTATGAAGATTGTAATCGCAGGAGCAGGCGAGGTCGGTTCTCACCTTGCAAAGATGCTCAGCAACGAGTCTAACGACATTACCGTCATAGATTCCAGTCATGAAAGACTGGAAGCTTTGAGGGCTCATTCCGATGTAATCACAGTCGAAGGAAATCCTTCGGCAATACATATCCTGCATGAGGCGGATGTAGCGACAGCCGACCTGTTCATTGCAGTAAGCCCTTCAGTGTCTCAGGATGTAAACATCGTCAGCGCCATGCTTGCAAAAAAGATGGGATGCAAGAAAGCCACAGCACGTGTGAACAACGAGGAGTATCTTTCCTATGAAAACAAGTATCTCTTTACGGAAATGGGCATCGACCTGCTTTTCTATCCGGAAAAGATTGCTGCCGGAGAGATTGTCGAACTTCTTAAAAGGAGTGCATCCGCTGATTCCCTTGACTTTGCAAGGGGCAAGCTTCAGGTTGCAGTCTTCAAGCTTGAAGACGAGTCTCCTATGATCGGCATGAACATGGTCGAGTTCAGCAAGGTTGCCGCAGAGGAGGGTCTTAAATTCAGAGTCGTAGCCATTTCCAGAGGTGACACTACCATCATCCCTAAATTCGACACGAAGTTCAAATACCATGACCTCGTCTTCATCATTTCGAAGAGGGAAGGAATGGAGATGCTGATGAAGTATCTCGGAAAGAGAAACATCGAAGTCGACAAGGTGATGATTCTTGGAGGAAGCCCTATCGGCGAAATGGTAGCAAAACAGCTTTCAAAGCAGATCGAGACTGTGAAGCTTATAGAAATCGACAAGGACAGATGCGTCGAGCTTTCCGAAGCACTTCCTAACAATGTGATGGTAGTCAACGGAGACGGAAGAAATTCCGACATGCTTCTGGAAGAGAATATCCGTGAGTATGATGCATTCGTAGCAGTAACGAATAATTCCGAAACCAATATACTCGCATGTGTTGCGGCGAAGAGTCTTGGAGTGGAAAGAACCATTGCAGAGGTCGAGAACATCGAGTACATCAAGCTTGCTGAGAGCATGGGAGTCGATGCCGTGATAAACAAGAAACTGATCACTGCAGGTCGAATATTCAAGTTCACCCTCAGCAGCAAGGTACGTTTCATAAAATACATGAGCGGAACAAATGCAGAAGTTCTCGAATATATTGTCGCTCCTGACACAAAGATCACAAAGCGCCCGCTGAAAGACATGGGCTTCCCTGCTGACGCAATCATCGGCGGTATAATACGAGGAAACGAGTCGTTCATTGCAGTCGGAGACACAATGATCCAGGCATATGACCGTGTAGCGGTCTTCGCTCTTCCTCAGGCTGTCAAGGAGGTCGATAAATTCTTCAAATAATGGCAAGCTATTTACAGATAGAGAACATATCCAAGAGCTACGGTCCCAAGATACTTTTCGAGAAGATCGGCTTCAATATAAATGAGGGTGACAAGATCGCCCTCATCGCACCTAACGGCACAGGCAAAACCTCGCTGATGAGGATCCTGGCAGGAAAGGACAAATCTGATTCGGGCGGCAAGATAATGTTCCTGAAAGACATCAAGATAGCTTTTCTGGAGCAGGAGTACGACTTCGACCCTGAGAAGACCATCTTCGATCAGATCATGTCTTCCAGCAAGGAATTCACTTCAGGACTGGACCAGGAGCACCTTTGGGAGTATGAGCGCAGGGTTGTGAAGTTCCTTACAAACTTCAACCTTCCCGATCCGGATCAGAAGATGAAGGAGCTCTCCGGAGGAGAGGTGAAGAGAGTGGCACTGACCCAGATGCTTGCCAGCGAGGCAGAGTTCTTTATCATGGACGAGCCGACCAACCACCTTGACATCGATGCGATCGAATTCCTTGAAGGATATCTCGGACGCTCCCGCTGCACCCTCCTGATGGTTACCCACGACCGTTACTTCCTCGACAGGGTATGCAATATCGTGATGGAGATGGACCACGGGGCTGTCTACACATACAAGGGCAACTATCAGAATTACCTTGAGAAGCGCGAAGAAAGGATAGCGAACTACAATGCCGAGACAGACAAGGTCCGCAATATCCTGCGCAGGGAACTGGAGTGGATACGAAGTACACCTTGTGCCCGTACCGGCAAGGCACGCTATCGTATAAATGCTTTTTATGACCTCAAGGACAGGGCGTCTCAGGTATATACTCAGAAGCAGGTCAGTATGGAAGCTATGAAGGGATCGACCCGTCTCGGAACCAAGATAATCAACTGCAAGGACTTGAGCTTCTATTATGGAGACAAGTGTTATCTTGACGGTTTCACCTATAATTTCCAGCGATACGAGAAGGTCGGCATAGTCGGTCGCAACGGAGCAGGAAAGTCTACCTTCCTGAATCTGCTTACGGGTAATTATACGCCGGAGATGGTGGTTCAGACCGGGGCAAAGCCTCAGACCGTACATGGTCCGGACTCTTCGCAGAAGCATGGGGACATGCTGCGCTCATCTGACCATGGCCGGTCTGAGGAATCAGCGCCAGGTATCATGACCGGCGTTATCGAGCGCGGAGAATCACTGAAGATCGGTTATTACCACCAGAGCGGAATGTCATTCAATCCGGATGACACAGTTCTGGACATTGTAAACGACACCTGGCTGCTTAACCGCTTCCTCTTCCCGCACGAGATGCTCAACAACAAGGTCGAGAAGCTCAGCGGTGGCGAGAAGCGACGTCTGTATCTGCTGACCATACTTATGCAGCAGCCTAATCTCCTGATTCTCGACGAGCCGACAAACGACCTTGACATCGTCACCTTGAACATTCTTGAAGAATATCTGAAGGAGTTCGGAGGATCACTGATAATCGTTTCCCACGACCGACATTTCCTCGACAAGCTTGTGGACCACCTCTTCATTTTCTGCGGAGACGGTCTTGTAAAGGATTTTGTCGGAAGCTACAGCGAATACCGCGAGTACATCAAGGAATATGAGGCCGAGCAACGTTCAATCGCACGCGCTGAAGAGAAGGCTGCCAAGGAAAAAGCCGCTAAAGAGGCTGCCAAGGCAGGAGCCGTAGCTGAGGCGCCAGCCAAAAAGCGAAAGCTCACTTACAAGGAACAGAAGGAGCTGGAGCAATTGGAAAAGGATCTTGAGGCACTGGCTTCAGAGAAGGAGGAGCTGGAAACAGCCTTAGGCAGCGGCACACTCCCCTACGATCAGCTCCAGGCAGCATCCGAGCGGATCGGAGTCATCATGAACCTAACTGACGAAAAAGAGTTCCGCCTCCTCGAACTTTACGAGCTGCAGTAAAATCCTGCCGGGAACTGTTCCCCAACAACAGTTCCCGGCAGGATTTCATGTTGCTCGAGCCGAAGGTATCACCTACATCTATGTCTATCCAAGGCATCGTTCAAGGCATCGTTCAAGCCGTTGTTCAAGCCGTTGAGCGGCACAAAGCATCTCAGAAAAGCCAACAAGGCCAGATAAGTCGCTCAACGGTAGAGATTTGTCACCGTTGAGCGGACCATAATACGATCAACAGCCCCTAAAGACCATATTACCCGCTCAACGGCCTTCCAGCTTGCACGGATGCATATACAGTTAAACGCCTTGCACGATGTGCAAGGCGTTCGTGAGCTTTTGCTCTGGTGACTCCGACAGGATTCATTCTATGCAATTCTATAAAATCACTTCAAATTTATATAACATTATATATCAATAGGTTACATTCGTGATTTATCTCAAATAATTTTATTCATATTGCATTAAATCTTGTTTTGGTTGTGCGATTTTGTTAAATTTGCACAACGGAATACGGAAAATATGGAGAGAATTATTTTGTATTTGAGGACTCCAGCTAAGTCAGGAGAAATCAAAGTCAGGTTAAGACTGAC
>JAFVMQ010000086.1 GCA_017506825.1 Bacteroidales bacterium | reverse complement strand
GCCCACTGTGCCTACAGGCATGAAGATCGGAGTCTCGATCTGACCGTGGTCGGTCGTGATGACTCCGCATCTTGCAGCGGAATTCGGGTCATTATGTGTCTTTACGAATTTCATTCAAAACTTTTTAACCGTCAAAGATAACAACTTTTACTCAAAATCTTGTATATTTGTTTTCCATAACGTCACAGCGAGGCTTTTTAGGCCATGGCAATCTTAACAAAAAGTAACTAACAGATAAATAACATCATGAACAAATCAATCAAACTCAGGCTGATCGTAATGAACATCATCCAGTGGGCTGTCTGGGGTTCGTATCTCACATCGATGGGAAGCTACCTCGCATCAGTAGGACTGGCTACACGTATCGGTATCTTCTATTCGATGCAGGGAATCGTCTCGATATTCATGCCTACCCTTATGGGCATCGTGGCAGACAAGTATATCCCTGCTCAGAAACTCCTTGGATTCTGCCATGGTATCGCCGGAGCAGCAATGTGTGCGGCAGGATTCTACGGCATGACAGCAGGCACAGAAGTTTCATTCGGAATTCTTTTCAGCCTTTATGCGGTCAGCGTAGCATTCTACATGCCTACAATCGCCCTTTCAAACTCTGTAGCATACAACATTCTCGAGAAGAACGGCTTTGATACAGTAAAGGATTTCCCTCCTATCCGTGTGTTCGGAACAGTAGGCTTCATCCTCGCAATGCTCTTTGTAAACTTCATGACAAATGGTGCAGGAGTACAGTACCAGCATTCATACAACCAGTTCTTCGTATCCGGAATCCTCGGTCTTTTAATGCTTGTATACTGCTTCACTCTTCCAAACTGCCCTTGCAGCGCCGTTTCATCTGAAAAGCAGACGTTCTCTGACCGTTTCGGTCTTGACGCTTTCAGACTCTTCAAGGACAGGCAGATGGCTATATTCTTCATCTTCTCGATGCTTCTCGGAGTAGCCCTTCAGATCACAAACGGTTTCGCAAACCCATTCATCTCACATTTCCAGGAAGTTCCTGAATTTGCTCAGACATGGGGTGCACGCAATGCAAACGCACTTATCTCGATCTCCCAGATTTCCGAGACTCTCGGCATCCTTTTGATTCCGATTGCGATGAGACTCTTCGGCATCAAGAAGGTAATGCTCATAGCTATGTTCGCGTGGGTTCTTCGTTTCGGTCTTTTCGGAACAGGAGACACAGGGGCAGGCGTTTGGATGCTTATCCTTTCGATGATCGTATACGGAGTTGCCTTCGATTTCTTCAACATCTCAGGCTCTCTCTACGTCAACAAGAGAACATCTTCCGCTATCCAGAACAGTGCGCAGGGCCTCTTCATGCTGATGACAAACGGTATCGGAGCGACAATCGGTACCCTCAGTGCCCAGGCTGTAGTAAACCACTTCGTGTATAACTCTGCAAATCCAAGCTGGAGCACAGCCTGGTTCATCTTCGCAGCCTACGCCCTAGTAGTAGCGATACTCTTCATGATCCTCTTCAAGGAACCAAAGACAGATGAAAAGATCGCATAACGACATAGTTGGCGTAACAAGCAATTTTGCCAAGCCGTTGAGCGGAGAACACCCTTCCTGAATCATCTATAAGGCATTTTATCCCGCTCAACGGCCGAGCATTCCTGCCGTTGAGCGGAAGGAATGCTATTCCAGATGTCTCCATGGAGGTTTACTTCGCTCAACGGTCTGAATATTGCAAAAAACAGAAACCCCGGTATCAGAAGCATATCCCTGAATTCTCAGCTTCTGATACCGGGGTTTCTGTTTTTATCCAAGCTCTGATTACTTTGTAAGACCGAGCTTCTTCATGAGGGCTTCTGGCTGAGGATCGTGTCCGCGGAAGTTGCGGTAGATCACTGCCTCATCCTCTGCACCACCCTTTGAAAGGATGTTTTCACGGAATGAAGCGGCAACCTCTGTATTGAAGATACCTTTCTCCTTGAAAAGAGAGAACGCGTCAGCTTCGAGCACCTCCGCCCACTTGTATGAGTAATATCCTGCAGAATATCCGCCTGAGAAGATGTGTGAGAATGAGCCTGAGAAAGCAGCTCCCTCAACTGCAGGAAGAACCGCATATGGTGCAAGAGCCTTAGCCTCGAACTCTACAGTACCCTCTGAAGGGAGAGCAGTGAGAGTATGCCATGACATATCGAGGAGTCCGTAGTGAAGCTGGCGTACCTGTGCGTATCCTGCAAGATAGTTCTTTGCTGCTACTATCTTTTCAATGAGCTCGGCCGGTATAGGCTCGCCTGTCTGATAGTGCTTTGCGAATGAGTTGAGATACTCAGGTTCGAACGCCCAGTTCTCCATGATCTGCGAAGGAAGCTCTACAAAATCACGGCTTACACTTGTACCTGTAAGCGACGGATAACGACCCTCTGCAAAGATTCCGTGAAGAGCATGACCGAACTCGTGGAGGAATGTGGTAAGCTCATCATGTGTAATGAGTGCAGGAGCATCTGCAGTCGGCTTAGTGAAGTTACATACGATAGTGATGAACGGTCTCTTCTCGACACCGTTCCTGATGCTCTGATCACGGAATGAAGTCATCCACGCTCCACCTCTCTTGCTTGCGCGAGGGAAGAAATCAGCATAGAAGAGTGCGAGGTGGCTGCCGTCAGCATCCTTTACCTCATATACCTTTACGTCCTCATGGTACACAGGAACATTGTCAAGCTCAGTGAAAGAGATACCATAGAGACGGCTTGCAAGTCCGAAAACGGCATCAATACAGCTTTCAAGCTGGAAGTAAGGCTTGAGTTCCTCTGCGCTGAGAGAGTACTCTGCCTCCTGGTAACGCTCTGACCAGTAGCTGAAGTCCCATGACTCAAGTCTCTTGCCTTCAAAGCCGTTCTTCCTGGCATATGCGAACACATCGGCAACATCCTTCTTTGCAAAAGGAAGAGATGGCTCGAGAAGGTTCATTATGAATTCAGAGACATTTGTCTTACTCTTCGCCATCCTCTCTTCGAGAGCATAGTCAGCATAAGTCTCATATCCGAGGATGTTCGCGATCTTGATCCTGAGGTCAACTATCTTCCTGACGATTTCAGTATTGTCGAACTCGCCTCCGATAGCCCTTGTATTATATGCTGTCCATATCTGTCTGCGGAGCTCACGGTTCTCGCTATACTTGAGGAACGGACTGTAGCTTGGAGCGTCAAGAGTGAAAGCCCATCCTTCAAGACCCTTCTCAGCCGCGGTCTCGGCTGCCATTGTCCTTACAAACTCAGGAAGACCTGCAAGATCAGCCTCGTCGGTAATGTTGAGCACATATGCGTTTGTAGCAGCGAGAACATTCTTGCTGAACTGAAGAGTAGTGAGCGACAGTTCCTCAGACCACTTGCTGTAGAAAGCCTTGTCCTCGTCAGAGAGGTTTGCACCTCCGCGCACGAAGCTCTTGTAGTTGTCCTCAAGAAGGGTCATCTGATCCTTGTCAAGACCAAGTTCATCCTTCTTGGCATAAACAGCCTTCACTCTCTCAAAAAGAGCCGGATTGAGTGAAACATACATAGAGTACTCTGTAAGCATAGGAGAGATCTGCTCTGCGATCTGCTGCATCTGATCATTTGTATGTGCCTCCATCACTGCATAGAAGATACCTGACACTTTATTGAGTGTACCGCCGGCATACTCCATAGCCTCGATTGTATTTTCGAATGTAGGCTCTTCTTCATTTGCAATGATAGCATCGATCTCAGCTTTCGCCTCAGCAATACCTGCCTCGAATGCCGGAAGATAATGCTCGTTCTGGATCTTGTCGAACTCCGGAGCGCCGAAAGGTGCCGACGATTCCGTAAGAAGCGGATTCTTCATAGTGCAACTTGTAATAAGCGCAAGCGCAGCGCCTGCAATAAGTAATTTCTTCATATTTTATAAATAGATTATTGTGATAATTCCATACCAACCTGCAAAGTTAGTCAAAGTTTTGTATTTTTGATACGGAATACACCCTGGTCTGAGTCATAATATATTTAATGTCAAAGCATCCGTATTCCTCATGCTTGCCGCATTTGCGGTATGAGGTTACTATGGATGGGGTAAAACCCATTGCACACAGGTCCATCAGATCCACGGAATCGGATCCTGAATGGATCACACCTTCAAGAATATCGTAATTCTTCGACAAGGTATTAAGGATTCTCCTTCTGAATGACCGTCCCATTCTTGCCTGGGCATAGTGATGCCTGCTCCTGCAGTCATCACTGCAGAAACGCTTGTCTGCCCTTCCGTATCTTATACGGTCACCGCATTCAAGACAGACCGGCATATTTCTCTCGAATTTCTTTTCGTAACTCATCCGGATTCACATTTGAAAACTACCTGGCAAATATCAGCCGGAGAAAAAGAACATCCAACATCTTCAAGACGGTTTTTCTTTTTCTTAGTCAAGTTTTTTCTTTTTTTTATAAATGCCTTGCACCATAAAATTCAGTTTATACCGCAAAATCTTTTTTTATACTGACAAAGATTTTCTTTTGCATCATAAAGAAAAACGACATTTGTATAAAAAAAAGAAAAACCTGCAGCACAGACGCGTCAGAAGCATTTTCCTACAGATTAATTTGACTTACTTTGCAGCAAACCTACAAAGCGCGCATAAGATGTGGGGAAG
>JAFVMQ010000085.1 GCA_017506825.1 Bacteroidales bacterium | reverse complement strand
TACCCTCAGGAGTATAGTCCCACTGGAAAATCAGGTTGCCCGAACCATTATCGTCATTCCAGACAGCACGGGTACCTGTCTCAATGCCCACACCTCCGTCAAAGGTCAGGTGATAGCCCTCGGTAGGAGCATCGGGTGTGTCGGGAACATCGGGTGCAATGTCCTCCTGATTGCAGGAAAGAGAAAACACTGCAACTGCACCTGTCATCAGTATATTGAATAATCTACTGTTCATAGCAAATGATTTTAGATTTCACTTCTCATCATAATAAGATTACCAATTCAAGTATGTCGGAGACGGATCTCCGAATTCAGAATCGTCACTGTCCTGTCCATATCCGCTCATCTGCAGAATGGCCTGCTCGACCATAATTTCCAGAATCTCCATCTTTGGAGGCTCATAACTTTCTTTCCTCTTGTTCTTGTCCATATCGTTGTGTGCTTTATTTTTATTATAGTGATACCTTTTCGGTGTATTCCAACTCTATCTCTCTGAACCTGGAATATTTGGTAAACCATCGCCTTCCAAATGTCTCGGTGACTCGAAAATGTTCTTTGAGATTTCCTTCATCGTCGTAATCCTGGACAGTGATATCTATCCTTGGAATTGAACGCCCACGGCCATGATACATCGTGTACTCCAGCCAACCCTTCATCTCGTCATTCATATCTTCCGTAGATTCCAGAAGCAATATTGCGTGGTGATTTGCCGGACGAAGAGTCTTGTAGGTCTTCTGCTCTTCAAAAGTCATCGTGAAGTCTCCGCCCTGCATGTGAAATGTTGCTTTTACAGACATAGTTCTGTTGTTTTAGATGCCCGATCAAGTCGGGCATGACGGTTTTTTCCAAATTTATGTGATTTCATTTGAAATATTTATATTTTTGCCAAAAAATTTGATATTCACTTTTCTATAAGTTATTCACTTTACGGCAAAAATCGCCATAATACACTCAACAACAGCGCATTACAACATAAGATATTTTTTTTGAAAAAGTTGCAGAACAATGAGGAATTTTCACATCATATCACATCAGGATTGTATAGAACTGACCCATAATGAGAACGGTCGCCTGACTGGTGCATCATACCTCCCCATCGACAAGAACGAAAATATCATAGAGCCCTTTCTGCAGCACCACATAGTAATCTTTGTCCTGAAAGGAAAGATAGAAATCACCTGCAAGCACTATAAGGGAAAGACTGTCCGCGAAGGGCACATGACATTCCTCTCCAGAGGAGGCTTCGTGCAGATAAAGGCGTGCCAGGCAAGATCCAATCTGCTGGTCTTCGGCTTTGATGAAATCACCATCCGCACCAACGATACACTGATGGACTTCTTCACCACCCGCAGCAACCTCCAAGGCAAGATACACAACACCCTCCCGCTCAAAGCCAGCATGAAGCACATAGTGGACGGGATTGTCTCGGAAGTGCGAAAAGGCAAACTGAAGGACTCATCAATATGTCAGGCGTGGAATACCGTGCTTTTCATCACATTCGTCACCTATTACACAAAAGCACAGATAACTGAATTCTTCCGTCCTCTGGTCAATTCACAAATCAACTTCAGGGACTTTATCGAAAACAACTACCTTGAAGTTGACTCAAACGTAGAAAAGCTCATCCTTTTCTCCGGAATGAGCCACCACCATTTCTACAAAACCTTCGTTGAAGAATTCGGAATGAGTCCCAAAACATGGATGCTCGAACGCTTCAAGCAAGACATCGTACACTACTCGTCCCGCCCCAACGCCACCACCACATTCGTGGCGACAAAATTAGGAATCACAGTCACCCGCCTCTGCCAGCTCACCCGCAAGTACTATGACTGCACGCCGCATCAGCTGATTGAGAAGCATAAGACGTCTTAGGCCTTATGCTTTTCGTATGCTGCCTTGAGTGGATCCAGCCATTTCCCCGAACGGAAAAGGTGCAAAGCAGGTATGCGAACGATATGTAATTGGGAGAAGGTGGATCGGACACAGTGACTATAAGAATGCTTTCTTTCGCCCCAGGATCAGACCTAAGGCAATGGCGCATCCTGCAACAGGCAGCAGGAGATACTGCTTGTATGAATCCATGAAGACCCTGATGTCAGAAATGATGCTGTCGTTGATGGCAGAAGAATCTATCGGGTACAGATATGCAAGTGAAATTGTCAGAGCTCCGACAATCAGTCCGGAAACAAGAGCTGCCATAAGAGCGGCTCTGCCGTATCGTCTCTGTCTGTCAACCTCATTCTTGATTCCTTCCAAAGCACGCATCTTCTGCTGAACCTCCAGCAGAAATGCAGGATTGTCCTTTACCTGAGGCTTGCTGTCCCTGAGGATTGATTCTATATCATTGTCTTTCATTGCAGTATGGATTTAAGATGGTTGCGTCCTGTGGATAGATAGTATTTTACTGTGCCTTGAGGAATCTTAAGTATTGAGGAAATTTCCTTAATGCTACGGTCCTCGAAGTAATGAAGGACAATCGAGGCCTTTTCTTTTTCTGGTAAAGATTCCAAAGCTTGATAAAGCTTTTGATGTTTGAATCTAGAGTCGGTTTCCTCGGTTGCTGGTATTGATAAAACCTGCTGCGATTCCGAAGATATAGTTTCCAACCTTGGCTTTCTATGGTAATCAACATAACAATTATATGCTATCCTGAAGAGCCAGGTACTGAACTTGGAAAGTCCAAGGAATGATCCCGAAGCGACATAGGCACGAACTAAGGCATCCTGAGCGATGTCATCAGCCAATGATTCGTCACCGCCACACAGGGCAAGCAGAAATCGCCTCAGTGATTCCTGCTCAGCTCTGACAAGGTCTATGAAACGCTCCGGTGACATCAGGGCTTACTTTTTCTCCATTTCTTCAGCCTCTGCCTCCATTTCCTTAGCCAGCATTTTCTTACCGACAAAGAATACGATCAGAAGACCTATTCCAATCGCGAAGAAGATACCTCCAAATATGCATGGAATGGTGAAAGAGTCCGGCTGCATGTGTATTTCAGCCATCATATCCTTGTTTACAAAGCCAATGACAGTAAAGACAATACCCATCAAAGTGAAAATACAACCACCAGCGAGACGTTTAAGAAGGCGTTCCTTGATTGTTTTAGCTCCTTGTTTTTCCTTAAAGAAATTAGCATCGATTGTAGCTCCTGACTCAATAGCCTTGAGCTTAATTTATTTCTTCTTGTTTGTCTCATTCTGGC
>JAFVMQ010000084.1 GCA_017506825.1 Bacteroidales bacterium | reverse complement strand
CTCAGAAGAAAGGATTTATTAACCTTGTTTAATTTTCAGGATTATGGCAAAGAAAGCAAAAGGTAACAGGGTGCAGGTCATCCTTGAGTGCACTGAGCAGAGAGAAAGCGGTGTACCAGGTATCTCAAGATACATCACTACTAAGAACAAGAAGAACACAACTCAGCGTCTGGAGCGTAGAAAGTACAATCCGTTCCTTAAGAAGGTAACTCTTCACCGCGAGATCAAATAATTATTGGAGGAATTGATATATGGCAAAGAAAGCAGTCGCAACCTTCAAGGCAGGTACACTCAAGAAGATGGTAAAGTGTATCCGTATGGACAAGTCTCCTAAGACTGGAGCTTATGTTTTCACAGAGGAACTCGTAGAGGAAGACAAGGCTAAGGACTTCTTCGCAAAGAAATAATTTTCTTTTGAAGCATATTTAAGCGGCACAGCAGAAAAACCTGCTGTGCCGCTTTTTTTATACGCTTGAAATGATTAAATTTGCAAGTTAAACGATTACTATATGGGTATTTTTGACAAAGGAGTAAAGAAGACCAACAGAAGTTTCTTCGACAGGCTTTCAAGGGCTATAGTCGGAAGGACTGAAGTTGACGATGATATGCTTGATGCCATAGAGGAAGCTTTGCTGGCTACAGACATGGGAGTGGATACGACCATGAAGGTGATAGAGAATCTTGAGGAGAGGGTCAGACGTGACAAGTATGTCTCTTTGAACGAACTTGTGGATATCCTCAGAGATGAAATAGCGACCCTTCTGAATGTCAGGGAAGGGGAGACCGCTGACGATGCAGTGGTTCCGTTCGACTTTACAAAGAAGCCTTATGTCATCATGGTTGTCGGTGTCAATGGAGTAGGAAAGACAACAACTATCGGCAAGCTTGCAAGCAGTCTCAAGGCTCAGGGAAAAAAGGTCGTGCTCGGTGCGGCAGATACTTTCCGTGCGGCAGCTGTAGATCAGCTTACCATCTGGTCTGACAGGGCGGGTGTCGATATCGTGAAGCAGGAGATGGGTTCTGATCCTGCATCTGTGGCGTTTGATACTGTCAAGTCGGCTGTTGCCAAGGATGCTGATGTCGTGATCGTCGATACTGCAGGAAGACTCCATAACAGGATAGACCTTATGAACGAGCTGACAAAGATCAGAAATGTTATGAGAAAGGTTGTACCTGATGCACCGCACGAGGTCCTGCTTGTCCTTGACGGTTCGACAGGCCAGAATGCCTTCCAGCAGGCCAAGGAATTTGCGCGTGCTACAGATATTTCGGCTCTCGCTGTTACCAAGCTTGACGGAACAGCCAAAGGTGGCGTTGTGGTAGGTATTGTGGACCAGTTCAAGGTTCCGATCAAATTCATAGGTATCGGTGAAGGAATCGATGACCTCAAGGTGTTCGACAAGAGAGAGTTCGTAAGCTCTCTGTTCTCGAAGGATGATATAGAATAATCAAAAGAACAACAATATATGAAGATTTCTTATAATTGGCTCAAGGACTATCTTGAGTGTGACCTGACTCCGGAAGAGGTTGCGACAGCGCTTACCTCTATCGGTCTGGAAGTCGATGGAGTTGAACAGGTTGAAGAGATTCCAGGCGGGCTTGCCGGAGTTATAGTGGCTGAAGTCATTGAGTGTGTGGAACATCCTGATTCCGATCACCTCCATATTACAAAACTTGATACAGGCGCTGGAGACCTTCTTCAGGTAGTCTGCGGCGCTCCGAATGTAGCAGCCGGTCAGAAGGTGCTTCTTGCAACAGTGGGTACTGTTCTTGGAGAGGACTTCAAGATCAAGAAGTCGAAGATCCGCGGAGTTGAGTCTTTCGGAATGATTTGCGCCGAGGACGAGCTTGGCATAGGCGAGTCTCATGATGGTATCATGGTGCTTGATCCGGAGGCTGTGCCGGGAACCCCTGCAAAGGATTATCTCGGACTTGCGACTGATGCAGTCATTGAAATAGGTCTTACTGCCAACCGTGTGGACGCAGCGTCGCATATTGGTGTGGCCCGCGACCTGTATGCATATCTCAGGCATAACGGCATGCCATGCAGACTTCTCATTCCTGATGTGTCTGCCTTTGCAGAAGGAGAAGGTGAGGCAGTTCCTGTAGAGGTTGCAGCAGCTGACGGTGCTCCAAGATATACAGGTACTACCATCAAGGGAGTAAAGGTTGCCGCTTCTCCCGAGTGGCTTCAGAAGAAGCTTCTTTCAATAGGTCTCAGACCGATAAACAATGTTGTTGATATCACTAATTTCGTGCTTCATGAAATAGGACAGCCGCTTCATGCATTTGACCTCGCGAAGATAGAGGGTGGAAAGGTTGTTGTGCGCAGGGCTGAGGAAGGCGAGAAGTTCGTTACTCTTGACGGAGTGGAGCGTACTTTGAGTGCTGCCGACCTTATGATTGCAAATGCAGTCAAGCCTATGTGTCTTGCTGGAGTGTTCGGTGGAGAGGAGTCAGGAGTGACAGAGTCTACTGTTGACGTGTTCCTTGAGAGCGCATATTTCAATCCCGTCTCTATCAGAAAGAGCTCGAAGAGACACGGACTCAAGACTGACGCATCTTTCCGCTATGAGCGTGGAGCAGACCCGCTGGTTGTAGATTATGCTGCAAGGCGTGCTGCACTTCTCATCCAGGAGATTGCAGGCGGACAGATTGTCGGAAAGGTTCAGGAATTCTATCCTGAAAAGATCGAGAAGAAGGTGGTTGAACTTGATTATGACCGCATAGAAGCCTTTATCGGAAAGAAGATCGGTCATGATGTTATCGAGGAACTGCTTGAGGCTCTTGCATATGAGTTCATAGAAAAGCACGAAGGCGGCTCTACTGTGGCTGTACCGTCATATATGGTCGACGTTTATCGCGAGTGCGATATCGTGGAAGAGATACTTCGCGTATACGGATACAACAACATAGAGCTCCCGCAGGCGATGCGAATGTCAGTGAATGCACCTCAGAAGCCGGAACCGGAGCAGGTGAGAAAGGCCATAGCCGACTTCCTTGCTGCCAACGGCTTTGTGGAGACAATGAACAACTCCCTTACAAAGTCGGAGTATTACTCGAAGCTCAAGACCTTCCCTGAAGAGAAGTGTGTGAGGATCATGAATCCTCTCAGCTCTGACCTTAATGTGATGAGGCAGACACTCCTCCTTAACGGTCTTGAAGTGATCGCATACAATATCAACCGCCAGATAAACAACATCAAGACATTCGAATATGGCTCGGTATACTCTTTCAATCCTGAGATGGACGGAAAGACTCTGGCATCATATGAGGAACACTCATGCTATGCACTCTTCATGAGCGGACAGCCTGACAAATCATGGAGAGTTGATCCTGGCAAGGGAAGCTATTTCCAGCTGAAGGGATATCTTGAACTTCTTCTCAAGAGGTTCGGATGTGATATCTACTCTCTTGAGACAGAGGCCGCTCCTGCAGATCTTTTCTCTGAGGGTCTTGCTTACAATCTCCCTGGATCCCGTCAGAGGCTTGCAGTAATGGGTACGATATCTCCTGCAAGACTGAAGCAGTTCGGCATCAAGCAGCCTGTCTTCGCCGCTGAGATCAATTGGCCTGCATTGTTCGAGCTTGTAAAGAGAAACAAGATAAAGTACAAGGAGCTTCCTAAGTTCCCTGAGGTAAGAAGAGACCTTGCAATCCTTCTTGACGAGTCGGTAAGTTATGCTGACCTCCGCAAGAGCGCATTCAGAGTAGGTAAGAAACTCCTCAAGCAGGTGGGACTTTTTGATGTGTACAGAGGTGACAAGATTGCCGAGGGAAAGAAGCAGTATGCGCTGAGCTTCGTTCTGCAGGATCTTGACAAGACATTGACTGACAACGATGTAGAGAGAGTGATGAGCAAGCTTCTCTCGACATTCCAGAATGAATTCGGAGCAACATTGAGATAATGATGAAAAGACGTTTCGGATATATGATTCTGGTCGGCTTGTCCGCCTTCCTGCTGTCTGTGTCATGCGGCAGGGATGGAGAGAAGGTTATTCCGCGTGCAAAGCTGTCCCGTATCTATGCTGAGATGCTCCTTACTGACCAGTGGATACTTACGACTCCTAATGTCAGGACTATTGCAGATACATCTCTGGTATATGAGCCGATACTCGAAAAGTACGGCTATGATTCTGATGATTACCGCAAGTCGGTAGACGTCTATATGGATGATCCAGAGCGATATGCAAAGATCTTCAGAGAAACTTCGGAGCTGCTTGACATACGTCTGGAGGAACTGAAGGCTCGGAAGAAAGAGATGGAAAAGGCAGAGCGTCGCAGAAAGGAAATGGAAAAATACCGGACTGATTTCAAACCGGATGAATTTTTTCCATATATGGCTGATGAGCCATACGTCCATTATTATGACAGTGTAGCCTTTGTTCCGGATTCCCTGATGAACATATATCGTCTCAATTCCATAGAAAGAGCCGATACCATATACGACAGGCTTGAGATGATTGTCTTGAAGGCGGATACACTGGCTGTTGCAGATACGCTGGCTGTTGCAGATACTTTGGCCAGGATCGATAGTATGCCGGGAGCAGACAGGATTACTGCAGACAGGATCAAGAAACTGATTTTAAATCCGATAGATGGGAAAGAATAGGATAGCTGCATCGTATGTATATACTCTTGATGCGGATAAGCCGATAAGAAACGGCTATGTGGAATATGATGATGACGGTACGATTCTTTCGACAGGAGAATGTGCCGACATCAGTTTGGAACCGGACTTTTACAAAGGTGCGGTCGTACCGGGTTTCGTAAATGCCCATTGCCATGTCGAACTTTCCCATCTTCACGGCAAGTTCCGCAAGGGAACAGGAATGGCAGGTTTCATAGACCAGATCAACGAGCTCAGGGACTGGGCCGGACGGGATGTCAAGGTGGAACTTGTGCGAAAGTGGATGGACAAGATGTGGGCAGACGGAGTCTCAGCAATGGCTGATATAAGCAATGATGATTCGTCTTTTGAAATCAAGGCCTCACATCCGATGTACACAAGGACATTCCTCGAAGTCTTCGGAAGCGAACCGCATATGTGTGAGGGAGTGATGACGGATGTGACTGCATTGAACGAAACTGCCGCCAAGGCCGGTATCGATGCTGCCCCGACACCTCATTCCTGCTATACAATGAGCCCGCAGCTTCTGAGTGCATCAGCTGCAGCCGGTCTGGAGTCCGGTTATCTCTCATATCATTCCCAGGAAAGCCAGGAGGAAGAGGATCTTCTGATTTCCGGTTCGGGTGCGATGTACGAGAACAGGAAGAGGTCTGGAATGAGCACGCCTCCAGTTACAGGAGAGTCTTCTTTGAAATATTTCATTGACAGACTGGCAGCTGCAAAGCCGGCTCCGTATGAGGAGCATATCCTGCTGGTGCATAACGTATGTCTGCAACAGGATGACATAGATGCGGCACGGAAGGTCATGAAGAATGTTTATTGGGCTGTTTGTCCACTCTCCAACATATTCATCCATAATGCCTTGCCTCCGATTCCTCTTATGAGGAAAAACGGTCTGGCCATCATGCTTGGAACAGATTCCCTGTCCAGCAATGATGATCTTGATATGGTAAAGGAGCTGGTCTGTCTCCATGAAAATTTCCCTGAAGTTCCGATGACGGAGCTCCTGCAGTGGGCATCTCTTAACGGAGCGCGTTTCCTCTCGAAGGAAGATGTTCTCGGAACATTGACTCCAGGAAAAAGACCGGGTATTGTACTTGTAAGAAACATAGATGAGGACGGTGCCCTTACTGCAGGGAGCCGTTCGGAAAGAATAAAGTGATGCTACATTTTGATGAAATAGTTTTCGGACCGATCTTCAGCCGCAGGCTGGGATCATCCATGGGTGTTAACCTCTTGCCTTCAAAGGGGAAACTATGCAACTTTGACTGTGTATATTGCGAATGCGGCTGGAATAAGGACGGCGTCGGCGACAAGATGTTCCCTGAACTTGAGGATATAGAGAAGGCGTTGGAAGAAAAGATGTCCAAGGCGGCTGCTGAGGGAGTAGCTGTCGATTCGATAACATTCTCAGGTAACGGAGAGCCCACCATGCATCCGGATTTTCCTCAGGTAATAGATGTAACCTTGCGGCTCAGGGACAGGTATTTCCCGGATGCCAAGGTGTCTGTCCTGTCAAATGCCACCCTTGTGGGCAGGAAGCGGATTGCCGATGCATTGATGAGGGTTGATAACCCTATCCTGAAAATAGATGCATCCACAGATGAACTCATAAAAAAGATAAACAAGCCTGTCGGCGCATATAGACTTGCTGACATCATAGATTCCTTAAAGGGATTTGAAGGCAGGTTTATTCTGCAGACGATGTTCCTGAAGTCTCCGGATTTCAATACGGTTGCCCATGACGATCTGGAAAGATGGATGGATATCGTAAGAGAACTCAAGCCGAGGGAGGTCATGGTCTATACGATTGATCGCGAGACTCCGGACAAGAGTCTTGCAAAATATTCGGTAGAGGAGATGCGCTCAATGGTGCAGCCTCTTATTGACGAGGGATTCAAGGTTCAGATCAGAGGATAATGAGAGCAGTATTACAGAGAGTGAAGCATGCTTCGGTTGCAGTGCCGGAGGAAGGCTATGAATCATCCAT
>JAFVMQ010000083.1 GCA_017506825.1 Bacteroidales bacterium | reverse complement strand
GATGGACTCCGGCGTACCGTCACCGAAGAAGATCTTCCTCTTTCTGTATATGATATGCTTCTGAAGATAATTGGCAACAGCTTCTGTAGTACAGAAGTATTTCATGGTTTCAGGCACTTTTACACGAAGCTCCTCGCACAACTGAAAGAAAGCATCAATTGTGGTACGCGCTGAAAACACTATCGCAGTATGGTCAAGAATATTTACCCTCTGGGAACGGAACTCTCTGGAAGTCAGTGGTTCAAGCTTGAAAAACTGCTTGAAGTCGAACTCTACTCCGAACTTCTCTTCTATACTGGCATAAGGCGAAGCCGTCTTCGGCTGCTGCTGTGAAATCAATATCTTTTTAACGCTCATTCCTTTCTAAAAAATAATAGCCGGAACAATAAGGATTCCGGTTGGTATCATTTCGAGGGCGCAAAGGTACAAAAAAGCTGCGAAAACCGAACAAGATGAGGAAAAAATTTGCGTTTTTCTCAAAAGAAAGAGCACATAGATGAGCGCTGATACCCAAAGCATTGCGTATCTCACAACTGTATCCGGAAGATTCAAGACATCCATGACACCTGCCATCGAAAGCAGAATCAAAGTCAGTATTATAAAAAAACTGAATGCGGATTTAACTGCAGCCCCATAGACCTTCTTAGGAATCTTGGCAGGACGGAAAACCCACAGCAAGACTCTCCTGAGAAGCATATATGTCAGAAAAACAGCAAAACATACTCCCAAATACGCATTTTCACTCAAGCCGTCAAGGAAACGGGGGTCATAAAGCCTGTAGCGGAAAGCAATCAGACAGAAAGGAATGACCATAGCAAGAGCCAGCGAATCCCTGTCCAGACTCAACTTGACGCTTGACTCGAGGTTGAGACTCTCCTTCCCTCTGATAAGACATGCCATAAGAGAGGGCAGGATATTGACAAGTTTCCTCAACTGAAGAAGGACAACTATAAAAGAAAGGACAGCCAGTATATTGAACAGCATATCAGTTACCTCTTTTCGCCTTATATCCCATATCCTTCAGCAAAGTCACTACCCTGTCACGGAAATCACCCTGAACAGTTATCTCCCCGTCCTTTGCTGTTCCTCCGACTCCGCACTTCACCTTAAGAGTCCTGCCGAGTTCTGCCAGATCCTCATCAGTACCGATAAAACCGGTGACAAGCGTCACCTGTTTTCCGCCACGACCCTTACGGTCGATCGATACTATCAGGTTCTGCTTCGACGGTTCGAGAGTTTCGGGCTGCTCATCAGCCTCTTCTTCGTATTGAAAATCAGGATTTGTAGAAAATACCACTCCAAGGCGTTTCTTCCAGTCATTATCTGCCATCGCTGAAAACTTTTTTGCAAATATAACGATATTAGTCGTATATTTGTCATTTTTGGAAAAGTAAGGAAATAATGAACAATAAGAAATTCACACTCTGGAACAGGATAACCGCAACCTTCGTATTCATAATTGCGGCGGTTACATACCTGATGACCATCGAGCCTACCGCATCATTCTGGGACTGCGGCGAATTTATCGCATCATCATATAAGCTTGAAGTGGGACACCCGCCTGGAAACCCTGTTTTCCAGCTGTTCGCAAGGTTCTTCACGATGTTCACGGACAACATGCATGCGGCCGTCGCGGTAAATGCAATGAGCGCCATCTGCTCTGCCCTGACAATATTCTTCCTGTACCTGACCATCGTCTTTCTTGCAAAAAGACTGATCAGACCTGACAAGGAAGGCACATACAGCACAGCCAAGGCAATCTCCATCTTCGGAGCAGGTGCCGTCGGAGCCCTCGCATACACATTCAGCGACACATTCTGGTTCTCAGCGGTGGAAGGGGAAGTCTATGCAATGTCTTCTCTGATCACCGCTCTTGTATTCTGGGCTATGACAAAGTGGTACGAACAGGCGGACAGTCCGTTTGCAAACAGATGGATCGTACTCATCTCGTTCCTGATGGGTCTTTCAATCGGAATCCATCTCCTCAACCTCCTCGCCATCCCAGCCCTTGTATTCATGTTCTACTACAAGAAAAGGGAGAACGGACACTACAGCTTCAAGGAATATCTCAAGATATTTGCAGTATCGGTAGTGATTCTCGCAGTGATACTGTTCGGCATCATACCATACCTGCCTAAGTTCGCAGCATATTTCGACCTCTTCTTTGTCAATACCCTCGGATGTCCTTTCAACACTGGTGCAGTCGTATTCATGCTTCTTCTCATAGGAGCATGCTTCTGGGGAATGTTCCATACAATGAAAAAGCAGCAGGTGCTCGCAAACACAATACTCCTCTGCTTCACGACCATCGTCATAGGATTCTCGATCTTCTCGATCGTCATCATACGTTCGGCTGCAAAGACTCCTACCAACGAGTATCAGCCAGACAATCCGTTCACCCTCGTCCGTTACCTCGGACGTGAACAGTACGGCAGCAACCCGCTCATATACGGAGAGTATTTCGGAGCCCCATATGAAATCGAAGCAACCGAATACTGGGCTCCGCTCGGAGACAAGTATATCAAGACCGACGGACCGGGCGACATAAAGTACCAGTCATCAGGAAAGATGCTTTTCCCAAGAATGTGGAGCGGAAGCGACCCTCGCCACATCTCGTTCTACAAGGCATACATGGGAAAGGGAGGAAAGACCGTGGCAGGAGCCGAGCACAAGAAGCCGACATTCTTCCAGAATCTGTCCTTCTTCTTCGACTACCAGCTCAATTGGATGTACTGGAGATATTTCATGTGGAATTTCGCCGGAAGGCAGAATGACATCCACAGTCCTGCTCCGGGAGACCACTTTGCAGGAAACTGGGAAAGCGGTATCCGCCTGATCGACGAATTCCGCCTCGGAGACCAGTCCTTCGCTCCGGAATACATGGCAGGAAACAAGGCGAAGAACCACTATTACATGCTCCCGCTCCTCCTCGGAATCATCGGAATATTCTTCCAGTTCGCCCGCGACAAGAGAGGCTGCTGGCTGACATTCCTGATGTTCTTCATGACAGGAATAGCAATCGTCATCTACCTCAACCAGCCTCCATACCAGGTACGCGAAAGAGACTACGCATATGCGGGATCATTCTACTCGTTCTGCATATGGATAGGACTCGGAGCTGCCGCAATCTATTCGTGGATAAGCGAAAAGATGAAAAAGGAGAACGCGGCGATAACGGTTGCGACTGTTGCCCTCACCCTCGGAGTACCTGCACTCATGGCAGCTGAAAACTGGGATGACCACGACCGCAGCAACCGCTACACAGCTGTCGAGATGGCAAGGAACTACCTGAATTCAGTAGGACCGAACGGAATCCTGGTGACACATGGAGACAATGATACATTCCCTCTGTGGTATGCTCAGGAAGTCGAGGAAGTAAGGACAGACGTACGAATAGCCAACACTTCCCTCCTCGGAACCGACTGGCACATCGACCAGATGAAATGGGCCATGAACGAATCGAAGCCACTCGACCTGACCGTGGGACAGAAGCAGTATCTGTACGGAACCAACGAATTCGTATATATATATGACACGCGCGACACCGCACTTCTGCTTTCGGACGTGATGCGCGTCTTCAAGCACCCTGATGCAAAGCTTCCTTTGTCAAGCGGAAAGATGGTGGACTATATCCTGTCGAGAAAACTGATCATCCCTGTAAACAAGGAAAACGTCATCAAGTACGGAATTCTGGACAAGAAATACGAAGACCTGATTCCTGACCGGATAACCTTGACAATCCCTAAGGACAAGGATTATCTGACCAAGCCTGAGCTCTTCATGCTCGACCTCCTTTCCAACTATAACTGGGACCGTCCTATCAACCTTCTCAGCATGGGAGGTGATATAAACATCGGCATCAAGGAGTATCTGATGTACGAGGGATTCTCCTACAAGTTCGTTCCGATAAAGAACAAGATGAAGAGCACTGAAATCGGATTCGCAGACGCAGAAGACCTGTATTACAAGATGAAGAACGTATATTCTTGGGATGCGCTCAAGAGAACCGATTATTTCATCGACTATCAGCACTACTACACTTTCTGCGGAGTACTCTCGCAGAGAAACCTCTTTGTAAATGTTGCAAAGGAGCTGCTCAAGATCGGAGACAGCGAAAGAGCTGTCGAGATGCTTGACATGTGCCAGGAATGCATACCTGAACAGAATTATCCTCTCGACATGACATACATGGGATTCTCGAACGAGTACATGGTGATCGATATGATCGAGACATACTACACTGCCGGTGCAGACGACAAGGCTCTCGATCTTGCAAAAAGATTCACTGACGAACTCTTCGTTTCGACCGAGTTCTTCCTCGTTTATTACGACTTTACAAAGAAGGAATTCGAGAACTGCTACAACTGCATCTCGTATGTTGCAGACCTTGCCGACCATTTCGGAAACGGCGGATTTGCTGACGAATTAAGAAACCGCTTCAATGCAATGCTTGAGATTGAAGAATAAAACAGTTTAAGTAAAAACCTGCGTAAAACAACGCCCAGAGGCTAAAACAACGACTAAAACAACAGATTCAACAACGAAGAAAACAGAAAAGACCCCGATCTTTGCCTTCGGTTAAGAATCTTATTCGTCTCTTTCTGCATTCCTGTTTTTTTGAAAAGTGTGCAATTCCTCGCAGGAAGCAGAAGACATAAAAAAAGGGAAGCCGTGAGGTTTCCCTTTTTTTATGGTAATGTTACCTTTTAGTCTAATTTCAAGACTGCCATGAAGGCGCTCTGCGGAACTTCGACCGTACCGATCTGGCGCATCCTCTTCTTACCCTGCTTCTGCTTCTCGAGAAGCTTTCTCTTACGCGTGATGTCACCGCCGTAACACTTCGCAGTCACATCCTTTCTGACCGCCTTTACAGTCTCACGGGCGATAATCTTCGCACCGACCGCCGCCTGGATGGCGATATCGAACTGCTGCCTTGGTATCAGCTCCTTGAGTTTCTCACACATCTTGCGTCCGAAATCATACGCATGGTCCGCATGAATCAATGTAGACAGAGCATCTGCAGGGTCGCCATTGAGCAGGATATCAAGCTTCTGGAGTTTCGCCTCCTTGAATCCTATTACATGATAATCAAATGAAGCATAACCCTTTGAAATCGACTTCAGCTTGTCATAGAAATCGAATACGATCTCCGAAAGCGGCATCTCATATGTAAGTTCAAGACGGTCAGCTGTAAGATAATGCTGATTGATGAGGATACCTCTCTTGTCAAGACAAAGCTTCATGATAGGACCGTAATAATCCGACCTTGAGATAACCTGAGCCCTGATATAAGGCTCCTCGATCCTGTCGATAAGGGTTGCGGCAGGAAGACCGGAAGGATTGTGCACGTCCAGACATTCCCCCTGCGTGGTATATACCTTATACGAGACGTTCGGAACCGTAGTGATCACATCCATATTGAACTCTCTGAAGAGTCTCTCCTGAACGATCTCAAGGTGCAGAAGTCCGAGGAATCCGCAACGGAAACCGAATCCCAAGGCAAGTGAAGACTCCGGTTCGAAAACCAGCGAGGCATCGTTGAGCTGGAATTTCTCCAAAGATGCACGGAGTTCCTCATATTGATCTGTCTCTACCGGATACATACCTGCGAAAACCATCGGCTTGACCTCTTCGAAACCTGCAATAGCTTCATTACAAGGATTTGAAACATGAGTGATCGTATCACCTACCTTCACCTCGACAGCCGTCTTGATGCCTGATATGATATAACCAACGCTTCCGCATGGAATCTCTTTGCGCGGATGCATCTTCATCTTCAGGACGCCGATCTCATCAGCGACATATTCCTTTCCTGTACTTACGAACTTGACCTTGTCTCCCGGTTTGATAGAGCCGTTCATTACTTTAAAATATGCAATGATACCTCTGAACGAATTGAAGACAGAGTCGAAGATCAGGGCCTGGAGCGGAGCATCAGGATCACCCTGAGGAGCAGGAATCCTCTCCACAATGGCGTCCAGCACCTCCTTCACTCCTTCTCCCGTCTTTCCGGAAGCAAGAAGAATTTCTTCCGGCTTGCAGCCGAGCAGATCCACTACCTGATCGGTAACGACTTCTACCATGGCGGACTCAACATCAATCTTGTTAAGCACCGGGATGATCTCGAGATCATGCTCGATCGCGAGATACAGGTTGGAGATAGTCTGGGCTTGGATACCCTGGGTAGCATCAACTACAAGCAGCGCACCCTCGCAGGATGCGATTGCACGTGAGACCTCATAAGAGAAGTCCACATGGCCCGGAGTATCGATAAGGTTGAGCGTATATTTCTCTCCATTATGCATATAGTCCATCTGGATCGCATGGCTCTTGATCGTAATACCCTTCTCTTTCTCAAGATCCATCGAGTCAAGGACCTGGTTCTCCATGTCACGCTCGGTCAGGGTATTCGTGATTTCAAGCATTCTGTCAGCCAGGGTACTCTTACCATGGTCAATATGCGCAATGATACAAAAGTTTCTTGTGTTTTTCATCGTCTGTCTATAATCGGTGCAAAGATAATAAAATAGAAAAATTTTACCTATTTTTGTTTAATCCTAAGGGGGATTTAAGTGTCTTAGTACAGATGACAGACAACGAAATCATACAATTGTTTTCCAGCGGCAGGCAGGAAGAGGCTTTCAACGGCATTGTAGATGCATATACTGAAAGGCTCTACTGGCATATACGCCGCTTCCTGTGCTGCCATGAAGATGCAGATGACCTCCTTCAGGATGTATTCATCAAGATATGGGCGGCCCTCCCAACATTCAGAGGAGATTCGAGACTGTACACATGGCTGTACAGGATAGCCACCAACGAGGTCCTCAACTATCTCAGAAAGCAGAGATTCAAATCCCTGATATCCCTGGAATCAGTATCGGCAGCCCTTGAGCAAAGGATAGACGACGATACCTACTTCAACGGAGACAAGCTCCAGAGGGAACTTCACAAGGCGATACAAAGGCTTCCGGAAAAACAGAGAATCGTCTTCAGCCTGCGTTATTTCGACGAAATGAAATATGAAGATATTGCAGAAATAACTGGAACATCCACAGGCGCCCTCAAAGCCTCATACCACCATGCATACACGAAGGTCAAGGATGATCTTCAGAAACTCATAGAAAGCTGAGAATAAACCTTTTGATAATTTATGTGTCTAAAGAAATGATGGACAGGAACAAAGACATATTACAAGACTTCAAAGTCCTTAAAGAAAACGCGTTCACAGTACCTGAAGGGTATTTCGACGCAGCCAGATCAAGGATAAAGAAGCATGAGACCACAAGGAAGACCGGTCTCTGGGAAAGAATGTCCCCATATGCGGCAATAGCTGCAGTATTCGTATTCATGGTGACGGTCGGAACCTTCTTCCTTGAAAGGACCACCAGACCGGCCGATATGACCCAAGAAGACTACATAGTGTTCTCAGATGCAATGATGAATACTGTCGGATACAGCATCGAGTATGACTCCCAGATAGCTGACGCCGAATTGGGCGATGAGGACATCATCAACTACCTTATATATATGGGAATATCAGCAGAAGAAATTGAAACGTCAAAATAGCAGAACATGAAAACAAGACTATTTACAGCATTCATATCAGCTATGCTTCTTGCCGGAAGCATTATAGCATCAGCTCAGAAAAGGGATAACGAGGACTGGAAGCAGAAGATGCAGAGCGAAAAGATCGCATTCCTGACAATGGAGATCGGGCTGACTCCGGAAGAGGCCCAGAACTTCTGGCCTATCTACAACCAGATCAGCGAATCTCTTGACAAGGCAATGTTCGAGACATTCAATTCGTACATGGAGCTGGAAAAGGCTCTGAACGATAATAAGTCAGACAAGGAAATCAGCAAATGTCTTGAAAAGTACCTCACAGCTCTCGGAAAGCAGGATGAGATCCGCGAAAATTCGGTTTCGCAGTACAAGAAGATACTTTCTGAAAGAAAGCTTGCAAAGATATTCGTGGCTGAAGAGAAATTCAGAAGACAGCATATCCGCAGGCTCCGCGAAATGCACAGGAACTAAGCGAACAGATAGAAATCTCGAGTGAGGGAAAGATACTCTTGGGTATACTTTCCCTCATTCTGTATTGTAAGTACAATGTCTTCCACATTTTCCGTCCGCAGTCTGGAGAATTCTGCTATTATCCTTGACGGAGCCTTTCTCGGAACTGTTCTGACACGGATGATGCGGAAAAGGTGCAGTCCGTTCATCCTTGCATGTCTGCAAAGAGGTGCTTCGGCCTCAGCAGGGAGCACGACAGATACGCGACCGTCTTCTGAAAGGCGCTCAGATGCAAAATCAAGGATTTCCCGGTATGACAGACCTGTCGACGTATGACGGGCATTGTTCCTTCTTTCTTCCGGAGCGTTGAGGGAGTCTTCGAAATATGGCGGATTGGAAAATATAAGATCATATCTGTTGTCCGAGAAGGTGCCGTCATATTGGTCCAGGGACATATTGAATGCACGCAGGAGCCTGTTCCATGGCGAATTGCGGAAATTTTCAGCCGCTTCAACCGCCGACGCCTCATCGATATCCACCGCATCGATGCTCCGCTCGTCCGTACCGGCATTACTGCCGGTTTGCCCTTCCGGACCGTCCTGGACCATACGGGTCGCTCCGCAGGAATCAAGGGAAATGCTCCGCTCGTCCGTATGGTCCAGGACGGCGTCTGTCAGACGCTGGGCGGCCATAAGGGCGATTGTGCCGGTGCCGGTGCCGATGTCGAGCAGTCTCCGGTCAGAGGGACGGAGGGTCATGGCAGCACCGAGCAGAACGCCGTCAGTGTTCACCTTCATGGCGCTGCGCTCATTTACTACGTTGAATCTTTTGAATCGGAATATTCCCATTGATGTTGGTTTTTGGTTAAGATTGCCGGTCAAGCCGGCAATGACGGTGAAAGGCGAACCGGCAATGACGGTTATTGCGTCATGCCCGACCTGATCGGGCATCCCCCTCGACAAACAAACCGTCCACCATATAAAGAGACCTGTCGCACGTCGTAGCAAGCTCAGGATCATGCGTCACGATAACGATCGTCTGGCCGTATTTGTCTCTAAGGTCAAAGAATAGCTTATGGATCTCTTCCTTGGTCCTTGAATCGAGATTTCCCGAAGGTTCATCGGCGAAAAGCACGGCAGGATTGTTTATCAGGGCGCGCGCGATTGCAACCCTCTGCTGTTCTCCGCCGGAAAGTTCCGACGGCTTATGTTCCGATCTCTCAGCAAGACCGAGCTCGGAAAGAAGACGTGCGGCTTCGCTCTGAGCATCCTTCCTCGACCTGCCCGCAATGAATGCCGGTATCATGACATTCTCCAAGGCTGTGAATTCAGGAAGAAGATGGTGGAACTGGAACACAAAACCAATCCTGCGGTTTCTGAAATCCGCCATCCCGTCACCCTTGAGTTTCAGCACATCTACCCCGTCAATCATAAGGGAACCGCAGTCCGGGGTGGAAAGAGTACCCAATATCTGAAGCAAGGTCGACTTTCCAGCTCCTGATGCGCCCATTATTGCGACAACCTCAGCCTTTTCTGCGCTGAAGTCAATCCCCTTGAGAACCTTCAGAGTTCCGAATGATTTTTCTATTCCTTTTGCCTGTATCATATCATTACCACACAATATTGCCAAAGATAAACAAAAAAAAGCAACTATCGACTGATAGTTGCTTTAATGTCGGGGTACTGTGACTCGAACACAGGACCCTCTGGTCCCAAACCAGATGCGCTAGCCAACTGCGCCACACCCCGATTATTTGTTTCCCTTTGTTTTGGGACTGCAAATATAGATACAAAAAATAAAAGTGCAAAACTTTTTTGAAAAATTCTGCACTTTTTATCCAAAATCGTCAAAAACGTCTACTCATTTACAACCTTATAGGTCTTTTTTTCTACTCCGACACCAGTCACTGTAAGAGACTTCCAGTGCGAAGGGAGTTTTGCAGGAAGCTGGACTATACCTTCCTCGGTAATCTCTATACCCGCAAAACCGAAAATCACGCTCTGAAGAATTCCTCCCAAACCGGTAGCAAATGAAACACGGCTGTTGTCGGCATTTTCGGAAAGGACTCCGAAAGGAGGACGCAACTTGTCGGTATAACTCTTCTTGAACACCTTGAAAGCAGTTTCAGGATCACCAAGACGCGCATGCAGTACAGCTATGATCGCATTGCTCATTGCCGGACCGTTGGGATCGATGCGGTCGAAATAATAGTTGATATCCCGGACTATCTGTTCCCTGTCCGTGACAACTGCAAGGGGATAAGCGAGCATATTGACGTCGGTCTGTTTTATAAGCCTTCCGTCATATCCGGTATATTCCATTGTGACACCTTCCTCGTCGTATGTAAACACGAGATTGTCCGAAATCTCCATCCAGACCGGATCGACATTCTTTCCGAGCACCTTGGCTGCTGCTGTCACATCTCTCAGGACTCTTTTCGCAGCACCGTTGGTAAATGCATTGTCGTCTACATTCTCTGCATATTCATCCGCACCCACAACATTCAGGACAGACCAGCTTCCGTCTTCGTTTTTCTGTGCACGGCTTACCCAGAAATCAGCGACAGCCTTCAGCACAGGCCATCCCTGTTCACGAAGCCACTCCTTATCCTGGGTCACACAGTAGTACTGCCACATTGCTATACCGACATCAGCTGTTATGTGGTGTTCATATGTACCTGTAAGCGCCCATACCGGAGTGCATTCCTCGCCGGAGGAATCTGCCTCCCATGGATATTGGGCTCCTTTGTAGCCGTGATTGAGGGCATTCTGCTTCGCCTGAGGCAGGCAGTTTGCACGATAGTCCATCAGCGAGCGTCCCGCCTCGGGATTCATCACAAGAATCGGAGGATACATCCAGAGCTCAGTATCCCAGAAATAGTGACCGTTATATCCCTCGCTCGACGAAAGTCCCATCGGCGCAATACCTACCGGGCAATTGTCGCGAGTGATGGAATAAAGCTGATAAAGAGCATGTCTGATGTCAAGCTGGGATTCAGGATCTCCTTCAATGATTATATCACCTTGCCAGAGCTCGTCCCATGCCTTTCGATGATTGTTGATGAGATAGTCTATACTTGACTTGTATGCGAATGTGGCAAAGCGCTTGGATTCATTTACAGGATCCTTGAAATCCTGGGTTGAACATACTGCTCCCACAAGAGCAAAACGGTACTGCTCTCCTTTCTTCAGCCTTGCTTCGAACCATATTCCATCACGTCCTTCTTCTTCGATTCTCCTGACTTCAGGCTCTTTACCCTCGAACATGAACATAGACGAAGAACTCACTCTGTGCATCTTTGTACGGGTTGCCGCATTAAGCTGATAGACGAGTTGCTCTCCCTCTTTGAAGCTGGACTGGATATCGCTCATCTCTTCAGGGATGCCGTATATATTCTCAACCTTGAGGGTCATATCCTTGTGAGGAATCACCTCAACAACTGACATAGCATTGTACGGAAGCTGCCTCAGAGCGAGAACCGTATACTTGAACGAAGCTTTTCCTTTCAGATCGACATTGGTAGTCAGCTGGGCGTTACGGATGTCGAAACGCTGACTCCAATCGGAAAAATCAGAATCCGAAACCTTCTTGCCGTCGACAGCCAGTTCCATATTAAGGAATACCGGTCCGCGGGCAACCCTGCTCACACCGTTATAACCTTCCTTATCGAATACTCCGGCAAGCACTATTTCGCGAGCAGTGAAAGGTCTGTCATCCGTCACGACTCCTATACGACCGTTAGCCATAGTGGCGCCATTATAGTCTTTACGAGAGGTCGCTTCCATCACCCATCCTTCCTGGGCAAAGGACGAGAACGCTGTCAAAGCCAGCAATATTGATGTTATTATATTCTTCATGATATATAAATACCTCTCCCGTTTTGCGGGAGAGGTACCTTATTTCAAACACTATATATTAAAGGTTAGGATTGAGGGTCTTCCACTCTGATACAGGCGGGATGATGCCGAGAGAGATGATCTCGTCACGCATAACCTGGAGGTGAGCATAAGATGCATCAAGAGCAGCAAGTTCCTCTGGAGTACCGGTAACCTCACCGAAGTGAACACCTGTAGCGTCGATCACTGTAGGCATAGCCATGAGGACATTCTGATACTTCTCAGTGTTTACATAGCAGCCTGCAGGCCAGTTGAACTGAGGACCGCCCATAGCAGCCTGGATCATGAGAACCGACTGATATGCAGGGCTCTGGAATGAAGAACGGCCACGGAGCTTGATGATGTTCGATCCACCCTGTACTGTTGCATGCTTGATCTCCGCCCACTTTTCTGCAGGAATGTTGTACTCTGCGAGAGGCTTGCCGTCAACAGTGATCTTAGAAGCGAACACTGCCATTGCCTCGCCGTGACCACCGTATGTACGTGCGTTCTCAACCTTGTACTGAGGTACACCGAGCTCCTTAGCGATTGCAGACTGAAGACGTGTAGAGTCAAGAGCAGCAAGTGAAGTAAGCTGGTTTGGCTTGAGACCTGAACGGATGAGAGCTGTAAGAGCTGTTACGTCAGCAGGGTTGAAGATAACAACCACATGATTTACGTCAGGGCAATACTTCTTGATGTTGTCACCGAATTCAGCTGCGATCTGGCAGTTACCCTTGAGAAGGTCCTCACGGGTCATACCCTCCTTACGAGGAGCACCACCTGATGAGATGATGTACTTTGCACCTGTGAAAGCAACTTCAGGATCTGTTGTCCATGTGATGTTTGCACCCTCGAATGCGCAGTGATAGAGTTCTTCTGCAACACCGTTCACGCCTGGACCATAAATGTCATAAAGGCAGATGTTTGGAGTAAGGCCGAGCATGAGAGCTGTCTGAGCCATGTTGGATCCGATAGCGCCGCCGGCACCTACGATCACGAGCTTGTCGTTAGTCAAAAATTCCATAAT
>JAFVMQ010000082.1 GCA_017506825.1 Bacteroidales bacterium | reverse complement strand
TCTACATGTTCTTCGATATATGCATATGGTCCTACTTCTACGTTTTCACCGAGTTTTGCGTTCGGGTGGACAGTTGCGAGCGGGTGGATGTTTGCCATGGTATGTTATTTATTTTATTACTTTTCGTACTGCTTTCGCTGCAGTTGTATTTATTCCGTGTCCTGCTTTTTCTGCAGTTACCTTTGCTTTGAGGAAACCACCGCAAAGTCTCAGGTCGCCGATAAGGTCAAGCATCTTGTGTCTTGAACATTCATTGGGGAAACGAAGCCTGAGGTTGCTGAGGTAGCCGTCTTCGCGGACCTTCAGTTTTGGCACGTTGAATATCTCGGACATTCTTTCGATCTGTTCGTCGCTTACAGGATGTTCGACAATGACAATGGCATTGTCTACATCACCGCCTTTGACAAGTCCGTTGTTGAAAAGGAATTCGAGTTCATGGAAGAAAACGAAAGTACGACATATTCCGATTTCCTCTGCGTATATTACGTCCTTGTTCCACTGGGCACGCTGGAGCCCCAATACCTTCGAATTGAAGTCTACCATTATCTCGTAGGAGAACTCTTCTGCGGGCTCTATGCGTACAAGTGATCCCTTCTCCTCGTTTCTGATTTCGACTGTTTCCTTTATCTCGACATATCTTCTGTGTGCATCCTGCTGCTCGAATCCGTCTGCCCAGATGGCATCGATGTAAGGCTTTGCGCTTCCGTCAAGAATAGGAACTTCGATGTTGTCTATGTCGATTGTCGCATTGTCCACTCCCATTCCGGTAAGAGCAGAAAGAACGTGCTCGATAGTCATTACCGATACTTCTCCTGCCGATATGGTTGTGCTTCTTGCAGTAGATGAAACGTATTCAGCCAAAGCATCGACACAAGCATCTTCGCCCATGTCGATTCTCCTGAATCTTATGCCGGTGTCCGCTGGTGCGGGGTTTATTGTCATTCTGGCTATTCTTCCTGTATGAAGTCCTTTTCCTTCAAATGAATAGCTTTTTTTCAGAGTCTGTTGCAATTGCATTATTCTTCTTTTCCCAAATTAGCGTGCAAAGATAGTTAAATTTTTCTATATCACTACTTTTTACCTGCTTTCTTGAATTCACTGTAGCTTCTCATGTATTCCATGTACGGAATAGCCGGGGTTCCGAAGTATGCCTGTCCGGGCTTCTTTATGTTCGAAATCAAACCTGACTGTGCGCCGAAAGAGGTGTTGTCGGCAACCGTGAGGTGACCTGCTATTCCGACCTGTCCTCCGATTATGCAGTGTTCTCCGACTTTGGATGAACCTGCTATTCCCGACATTGCCGCCATTACTGTATTAGGTCCCACCTCCACATTGTGCGCCAGCTGGCAAAGGTTGTCTATCTTGCATCCCTTCCTTACAACAGTAGAGCCCATCTGTGATTTGTCGATGCAGGCATTCGCTCCGATTTCTACATCGTCTTCGATGATTACGTTGCCGGTATGTTCGATCTTCTTCCATGTTCCGTCTTCGAGAGGCGCGAATCCGAATCCGTCGGCTCCGATGACTGCATTCGAGTGGATGATGACGCGGTCCCCTATGACCATTCCCGGATAGATTCTGACTCCCGGGTAGATGGTACAGTATGAACCGATCTTCACACCGTCTCCGACGTAGACATTTTCAGATATCTTTGTGCAGTCTCCTATGACCGCATTCCTTCCGATGTATGCAAAATCGCCGACATAGACTTTCTTTCCAAGCTTTGCGCTCCATCTTACGCGGCTCCTGCAACCTCTGTATCTCTTGTATGAACGCTTCTTTGCCGTTACGTAATCAAGAAGGGCGGCCACTGCTGCATAAGAATTTTCAACCCTTATCATTGTTGCCGATACGGGTTCCTTAGGCTCGAAAGTGTTGTTTACGATAATTATATCCGCCTTGCACTTGTAGACGTAGTGCTCGTATTTCGGATTTGCGAAAAAGCAGATGGCACCGGGCTTGCCGCTTTCGATGCGGGCGAATGTCGTGACTGTAGCTTCCGGATTGCCGTCGACTGTTCCGTTCAAGATATCAGCAATCTCCCTTGCTTTGAATTCCATGATATTGCAGGTTCAGGTTCAATAATTTGCGTTATTATGATTTTATTCGTACATTTGCACCGTGAGAATGATTCAGGGGGCAGGATGCCCCCTTATTTTATGCATTTACAACAGTAAAAATGAACGTATCGGATATTATAGATGCAATCAATGGTGAAATTGTTGCACGAGGTTGCTTCATTGTGGAAGTTTCCGTCAGCAAAGATAATGATATTATCATTACCATTGAATCGGAAAAGGGAAAGATTGAGCTTGAAGACTGTGTTTCTTTGAGCCGTTACTTCGAAACTAAATTTGATCGTGAGGTGGAGGATTACTCTCTTACAGTCAGCTCGGCTGGACTTGACCAGCCTTTCAAGGTCCGTCAGCAGTTTGTCAAGGCTCTTGGAACCAAGGTTGAAGTCTCCCTCAAGGGCGGAAGGAAACTGGTTGCGGAACTTGTTGAGACTGATGAAGACAGCATTGTTCTGAAGTATTCCGCAAAGGAGGCTGTCGAGGGAAAGAAAAAGAAGGAGATCGTCGAACATGTCGACAGATTTGCCATGGATCAGGTAAATGCGGTAAGACCATTCATTGAATTTAATTAATAAAAACATAGACAGAAATGGAAAAGATTGAGCTTAAAGATGCTTTTGCTGAGTTCAAGAATCAGAAGAATATCGACAGACCTACAATGATGGGTGTGCTCGAAGATGTTTTCAGGACTCAGATCACCAAGACTTATGGTTCTGCAGACAACTTTGACATCATCATCAATATCGACAAGGGAGACTGCGAGATCTATTGGAACAGAGAGGTTGTTGAGGAAGTAGAGGATCCCAATACAGAGATTTCACTTGAGGAGGTGAATGCCGAGGGTGATGATTACGAAATCGGTGAGACTTTTGCCAAGAAGGTGGAACTCAAGGATTTCGGCCGTCGTGGTATCCTCAATATCCGTCAGAACCTCCAGGGTCGCATCATGGATATCGAGAAGGCTAATCTTTACAACAAGTATGTTGGCAAGATCGGAGAGATCTTTACAGGTGAAGTATACCAGACATGGGCTAAGGAAGTTCTCATTCTTGACGAGGACGGAAACGAACTAAGACTTCCTAAGTCAGAGCAGATTCCTGGTGAACACTTCAAGAAGAACGATACAGTAAGAGCTATCATCAAGAGTGTTGAGATGAAGAATAATACAACTCCTTACATCGTTCTTTCAAGAACTACTCCTGAGTTCCTTGAGAAGCTCTTCGAGCAGGAGGTTCCTGAAATATACGACGGTCTTATCACGATCAAGAAGGTTGTGCGTGTACCAGGTGAGCGTGCAAAGGTGGCGGTCGAGTCATACGACGAGAGAATCGATCCTATCGGAGCATGTATCGGTGTGAAGGGTTCACGTATCATCGGAATCGTACGAGAGCTCCGTAATGAGAACATTGATGTCCTTCAGTGGACAAGCAATACGCAGCTCCTTATCCAGAGGGCACTCAATCCTGCAAAGATATCTTCAATCGTCCTTGGCGGTCCGGAGGATGACAAGATCAAGGTATACATGCTTCCTGACGAGGTGAAGAAGGGTATCGGTAAGGGCGGATGCAACATCAGGCTTGCCGGCATGCTCGTAGGAAAGGAAATCGAGGTGTGGAGAGAACTTCCTCAGGATGAGGTCGAAGAGGAGGAAGATGTACTTCTCGAGGAGTTCGATGATGTTATCGAGAAGTGGATCATCGAAAAGCTCCAGCACATCGGATGCGACACAGCAAAGAGTGTTCTTGCGCTTTCAGCTGAAGATATCGCCAAGAGGGCAGACCTCGAGGACGAAACTGTTGCGGAAATCATCGAGATTCTCCGTGCGGAATTTGAGGATGAAGAATAATATACAAAGGGGTAATATATGGCAGAAATAAGATTAAGTAAACTTACAAAGCAGTTCAGCATCGGACTTGCGAGACTCGTTGATTTCCTCAACGAGAAGGGAGCTAATGTGGAGATGAATCCGAATGCCAAGATTTCGGATGAATATTTGCCGGCTATCGAAGCTAAGTTCGGTGAAGACCAGAAACTTAAGAAGGATTCTGAGAAGGTGACCATCAAGCTGAAGGAAATCATCGAGATGGGATCCAAGAAGAAACCGGTACAGGAGGAAGAGGATATTCCGGAGAAGGAGGTCGTAATAAAGACGAACACTCTCAGGGATGAGCGTCCGGTTGAACCGACTCCAGTAAAAGTGGAGGAGAAACCGGTGCCTGCACCGCAGCCTGTGGAGGCTCCTAAGCCTGTTGTAGAGCAGGTTGAAGAGGCTAAGCCTGTTGTCGGTCCTAGGGTGATCGACAAGATCGATCTGTCCCAGTTCGACAAGAAGCCTGCATCAGCGAAGGTTGAGGAAAAGCCTGAACCTGTTGCAGAGGTTAGACCTGAGCCGGTATCGGAACCGGAGCCAGAAGTGAAGCCGGAGCCAGCTCCCGCCCCAACCCCAGCGGCAGCACCGGTTCAGCCTTCTGAGCCTCGCCAGGTCAAGATCGAAGTCGAGAAGCTTGCAGGTCCTAAGGTTGTGGACAAGATTGACCTTTCTCAGTTCGACAAGAAGAAGAAAAAGAAGAAGAGAGAAAGAATCGGCAAGGAAGGCAGCCAGAAGGTTGATGTGACCAAGGTTGAGGCGGTAAATAACGCCGGCAAGAAGGATAAGAAGGACAAGAACCAGCAGAATCTCCAGCAGCAGGGCGGCAAGAAGGACAAGAAGAGCCGTCGTGACCGTGGTGGAGACAAGTTCAAGCCAATGACCGAGGCGGAGCAGGAGGAAATGCAGAAGGAGATCCAGAAGCAGATCAAGGAGACCTATGCCCGTATGAATGAGAACAAGAAGGGTAACTTCGGAGCAAAGCATAGAAAGGAGAAGCGAGAACTCGCATCTCAGAGGATGCAGGAAGAGATGGAGATGCAGGAGCTTGAGCAGAAGGTACTCAAGGTGACAGAGTTCGTTACAGTTAACGACCTTGCCACTCTCATGAACAATACTCCTGTGACAAAAGTCATCGGAGCATGCATGAGCCTCGGAATGATGGTGTCAATCAACCAGCGTCTCGACGCCGAGACTCTTGTACTCGTTGCTGAGGAGTTCGGATA
>JAFVMQ010000008.1 GCA_017506825.1 Bacteroidales bacterium | reverse complement strand
TATTTAACGACAAGACGCTTGAGTATGAAGTGTACAAGCGTTCAGTGTGGCTGCGGTTCCTGAAATCAGCTGCCGTATTTGCGTTGACCTTGGGACTGGCTGTGCTTTATTTCTGGCTTTATACTTCGGTTTTCGGGCTTGAACTTCCGAAGACAGCGCTTCTGAAGAAACAGAATGCGGAGTGGTGCTCGAGGATAGAGGTGATGAACAGGCAGCTGGACAGCTATGATGACGCTCTCACGACCCTCCAGATGAGGGATGATGATATCTACAGGTCGATTTTCGGTATGCATGAAATACCTGCTGAGATCAGGAATGCCGGATTCGGTGGTGTGAACCGATATGCCCATTACGACGGCATGGACCACAACGGTCTTCTGAAGAATACTGCGATAAGACTCGACGTGCTTACCAAGAAGACTTATGTGCAGAGCAAGTCGTTTGATGAGATCGCTCTTCTTTCAAAGAGAGCCGGCGACATGGCTTCCTGCATCCCTGCCATTCCTCCGGTAAATACTGACAAAAGAAAGTACCGTCTTTCCAGCAGCTTCGGTTTCAGAAGCGATCCTTTCACCGGAAGGACTAAGCGTCATACAGGTGTGGATTTCGCATTGGATCCGGGCAACCCGGTATATGCTACAGGTGACGGAGTTGTGGAGAGCGTGAAATTCGAGTTCTTCGGTTATGGCAACCAGGTTGTGATAAACCATGGCTTCGGATACAAGACAAGATATGCCCACCTGAAGAACATCGGAGTGGTCGAAGGAATGAAGGTCAAGAGGGGAGAGTGTATAGGAGAGAGCGGAAATTCGGGAAGATCGTCGGGACCGCACCTGCATTATGAGGTGATGTACAAGGACAATTATGTGAACCCGAGCAACTATTACGACCTGACCATCACTCCGGAAGAGTATGCGACAATGGTCCAGAATACGGCGGATATGTCAGAGAAGCTTACTCTCCATCCGTCTCACAGGAAGAAACGCAGCCGTTCATGAGCAAGAGATACATATTTGACGGTGACGACATAAGATTCAGAAAGAGCAAGACATCAGTGTGGGCGGTCATACGCAGGATACTGATGTTTTTTGTCGCATCCTTGTCTCTGGCTGTGCTGTATTATGTGATATTCGCTCTGATCTTCAGTACTGATGAGGAAAAGAGGCTGCGCCAGGAGAACAGGATGTATGCAAAGGAGTATCCCGAGCTGGAGAGAAAGGAGCAGATGCTTTCGGATGTGGTAGAAGGTCTTCGCGTAAGGGACGACAGGATATATACCGAGATCTTCCAGACCTCGACTCCTGATATGGATCCGCTGTCGTCAGTAAGCTATCTGGACGGATATGATTCCATCCCGGACCATGATATCGTTCTGGCTTCAGCGGCAAGGCTCGCTGCTGTAGAAAAGGGTGCGGCAAGAGTGGAAGCCAACTTCCGCAGGATAGCCGAGGTCATGCAGGCGGACAGCTTCAGCAGACCTCCGATGAGGAATCCTCTTGAAAACTTCTCCTTCGCCCAGACCGGCGCGTCGACGGGCAGCAAGATAAATCCGTTCTACAAGGTTCCCATGCAGCATAACGGCCTGGATCTGATAGCGCCTTCAGGTGAGCCTGTCCATGTTACTGCCGACGGAACTGTGTCGGAGGTGATCCGTTCCCGCAAGGGACTTGGAAATGTTGTAGTGGTGGATCATGGTAACGGTTACCGTACTCGTTACGCCCACCTTGCGGATGTCGAGGTGAGGAAGGGACGCAAACTCAAAAAAGGTGACAGGATAGGTTATGTCGGTGTTTCCGGAAATTCGTTCGCGCCTCATCTGCACTACGAAGTGCTGCGCGATACGGTTGCTCTGGATCCGGTAAACCACATGTTCGCGTCCGTTACTCCGGAAGAGTATGTGAAGATGTTGATAATGAGTGTGTCCACAGGGCAGTCAATGGATTAATATGGAAAAGTACTTTTATACAGTCGGCGACGTTGCCGAAATTTTGGGGGAAAGCACATCTCTCGTGCGTTTCTGGGCAAATGAATTCCCTAAGTTCATAAAGCCTGAGAGGAATGCAAAGGGTAACCGTCTCTTCAAGAAGGAAGATGTCGAGACGTTCAAGCATATCCACCTTCTTGTCAAGGTCGAGGGCCTTACTCTCGAGGGCGCGGCGAAAAGACTGAAGGGAGACAGGAAAGATGTGATAAACAAGGCTAAGGTGCTGGAGTCCTTGAAGAATATCCGTCAGCAGCTTGCGGAAATAAAGGAGGATATGTAATCATGGTGAAGGTCGGAGACATAATAAAGGTCATAGAAGACTTCGCACCCCTTTCCTTGCAGGAAGGATGGGATAACAGCGGTCTGTGCATAGGCTATCCTGATGCACCGGTCACTTCGGTGCTTCTCGGACTGGACTGCACTCCTGAACTGGTGGATGAGGCTGTGGAATGCGGCGCCGATATGATAATAACCCACCATCCGCTCATCTTTTCCGGCTTGAAGAAGATCAGTCCCGATGATATGGTCGGTGCGGCCGTGATCAAGGCCATCAAGGCCGGCATAAGCATTTATGCGGCACATACAAGTGCGGACAAGGTTATCGCAGGCGTAAGCGGGGCAATGGCGGCAAGACTCGGACTCGTGAATGTTTCCATACTTGACGAGGATGGTGACGGAACCGGACTTGGAGTGGTCGGCGACCTTCCCGAGCCGCTGTCGGCAGAGGAAGCTGTGCGGGTCGTGAAGGAAAGATTCGGACTTAAGGCCATGAGGACATCTCGTCCGATCGAGGGCTCTGTCAGCCGAGTGGCAATGTGCGGAGGATCAGGTGGTTCGCTCATCAAGGCGGCCAAGGCTTCAGGTGCGCAGCTCTATATCAGCGGTGATATTTCATATCATAACTTCTTCACCCCGGAAGGCTTTATGATAATGGATATAGGGCATTATGAAAGTGAAAAGGATATAGTTGAAATATTATTTTCATTGTTAAGGAAAAATTTTCCTACCTTTGCAGTTCGCATTACTCAGAATATATATAGTAACCCGATATTTTATTTTTAAGCGATATGGCTAAAAAGACAAAGAAATTCGAGACTCCGATTGACCAGAGAGAAACCTTCGTATCGATTCAGAAGAGTTTCGCTGACTCGGATCTCAGTGTAGGTGAGAAACTTAAGACTCTCTATGTTCTCCAGCAGGCAGATACAGCGATCGACAAGATCCTCCAGCTCAGAGGTGAGCTTCCTGTCGAGGTCGAGAACCTTGAGAACGAAATCGCAGACCTTAAGGCCAAGGCTGCACGCATCACTGAGCTTGTTGAGGAGTATAACAAGTCCATTAACGCGAACAAGCTCAACATCGCAGAGTGCGACGACCAGATCGAGAAGTACAGAAGCCAGCTTGAAAAGGTTTCGAACAGCCGTGAGTTCGACTCTCTCAACAAGGAGATCGAGAATGTAGACCTTCTCAGACAGATTGCGGAGAAGAACATTGCGGAGACCAAGGAGCGTATCTTCGACAAGAAGAACGAGCTTGAGGTCGTAAAGGAAAAGATCTCTGTAAGAAACGATGACCTCAAGGCAAAGAAGGAAGAGCTCGCTACTATCGTAGAGTCTACTGCAAAGGAGGAGGAGACCCTTCGTGCCAACAGGGACGCTTGCGCAGAAAAGATCGACGCAAGAACAATGAGCGCTTACGAGCACATCCGCCACAGCAGCAACAACCACCTTGCGGTTGTTTCCGTTTTCAACGGTGACTCTTGCGGAGGATGCTTCAACGCAATCGCACCTCAGAGACTTATCGACATTGCTTCCAACAGAAAGATGATCATCTGCGAATACTGTGGAAGAATCCTGGTAAACCCTGACTTCGAATAATCTGACCGATGGCTGGTGAGAGAAAGAAAAAGAATGTAAACTTGGACACACTTGGGCTTGAGATGGGAAACAGACCGCCTCAAGCTCTTGATGTCGAAGAGGCTGTCCTCGGTGCCCTTCTTATAGAGCCGAACTGTATTGACGAAGCCATGGATGAGCTTACGCCGAGCTGTTTCTATAGCGAGAAGCACAGGATGGTTTTCGAAGCCATGCGCTCTCTTGCCAACGAACATGTGGCACTCGACCTGCTTTCCGTTTCGCAGAAACTGAAATCCAACGGCAATCTCGAAGTTGTCGGAGGTACGGTTGCTCTGGTTCAGCTTTCCCAGAAGATCGGAGCGGCAGCCCACATCGAATATTATATAAGGATTCTCAAGCAGAAGTGTATCCAGCGAGAGCTTATCACAGCGTCTTACGATATCCTCAAGTCTTCATATGACGAAGCGACAAATGTGGACGATCTGATAGATATGGCCCAGACCAAGGTCTTCGCCGCTATCCAGAACAATGTCAAGAAGGATGTGCAGGAGATCGGAAATGTGATCAATGATGCTCTCGACGATATCCAGAGACTTCAGAACACTTCAGGACTCAGCGGAGTTCCTTCAGGATTCGCTTCCGTGGACAAGATAACCCTCGGATGGCAGGCGTCTGACCTTATCATCCTTGCGGCGCGTCCTTCAGTCGGAAAGACGGCTTTCGTGCTCAACCTCGCAAGAAATGCGGCTGTCGACCATAATATGCCGGTTGCCTTCTTCTCTCTTGAAATGCCCGCGATCCAGCTCGTGAAACGTATGATGGTTTCCGAGACAAGGTTGAGTGCGGACAAGATCAAGGGTGGTGTGAAGCTTGAGAACTGGGAGTGGGAGCAACTCGATATCCAGCTCAAGCGTCTTGCGAAAGCACCTATATATATAGATGACACTCCGTCCCTTCCGGTAATGGAGTTCCGTTCGAAGGTCAAGAAGCTTGTCAAGCAGAAGGGAGTGCGTCTCATCGTGGTCGACTACCTCCAGCTGATGCAGGGACCTGCTGAACTCAGAGGTATGCGAGAGCAGGAAGTTGCAGCGATTTCGCGTACATTGGCACCACGCGAAAGAAAGTGGGCAAACAAGGTCTTCGTTGACCGCGCCCCCACCTGGTGCTCGGTCGATCTGCGCGACGGCAATCAATCGCTCGTCGTACCAATGAGCCTTGAGGAAAAGCTTGAATTTTTCGCCCTGCTCGTCAAGATCGGCTTCAAGGAGATCGAGGTCGGCTTCCCCGCCGCC
>JAFVMQ010000007.1 GCA_017506825.1 Bacteroidales bacterium | reverse complement strand
GTTCATCCTGAGCCAGGATCAAACTCTTCATTGTATATTCTATATATCTCTTAGCTTGTCCTGACACTTAATAATTTCCAAAGAAATTAACGCTTCTCGATAAATTGTATTTCTCGGTACTTGCTTCTTGTACAGTAAATCAGTCTTTTCAATGAACTTTTTTCAACCAAACTCAGAGTGTTTGTGTACCCCGTTTTTCGTTTGGGATTGCAAAGGTAGACATTTTTTCTTTACCTCCAAATTTTTTCGCAAGACTTTTTTCACTTTTTTCAAAAGAAAAACTCTCAAAGAGCCATAAAACACTGTCTCTTTGAGAGTTATATAATTGTTACAATTTTGTTAAAGTTAGAAATTGTATTTCACCATAACGTTGATTCTATGATTTCCTATCCAATGAAGGTTCTTGTCAGCAAGTCCCTGCTCGTTCAGACACAGTACATCATCCTTGTCATAGTACTTACCATACTGGACAGTTGTCCACTGATATTCAAAACCGACATTCATCTTTCCTATATTATATATAAGCTGAGGATTGATTCTGAACATCTGATTTATGTTAGGAAAACCGTTGCCACAGAAATAGACATCACTCTTCGGAATGTATCCATATCTTTCTCCTGCAAGACCAAGATTCCTGGTGTAACCGAGGAAAAGAACCTTCTGCCATTTCTTGCCATAGCTCATAGATAGCCATGTCGAAGAACTGCGAAGAGAGGCATAATCCCAACTTCCGTCACTGTTCTCCCCTATCTTGACATATCCGCTCATGAGGTTCAGATGCTCTCCGCTCTGTCCGAAAGTACTCTTGGCCTTGAGAGCAAAGTCCCCTTTAGTATACTGGGTATATATATATCCCAAAACGGAAGTCTTACGATCGGAAACTCTCACTATCTTCGTTTCAGCAGGAGCATCACCACTTGTTTTTTCCACCTGTCCGAACACCCTTGGCTTGATGCTGAGCACATCAACTCCGGCACGGAAAAGGAATCCTTTGGACTTATAAGCCAATGCCGCATATAATTCAGGCACCTTTCCATACTTCATGTACATTGCAGATGCACCGATAGGACCGGATGACTGATACTGCATCTGCCAGAGAGCTGCAGCAGAAGCCACCCAATTGCTTCCGATATTATAGTCAGCCTGCACAAGCGGAGTTCTCGAGAATGGTCCGAAAGGAGCTCCTACCTCAAGACTGAATATATGAGGATGGTCAGCAGCCATAGGATGCCATGCCTGACCGACCTTGAGAGCTAACGAATTCTTACCTTCTTCTCCAAGTTCCTTCCATGTTACAGTTGCGTACGCCTGACGAAGACGAGCTGTAGCTGTACCGGAAATCTTAGCATTGGAAGGGAAATAAACAGAAGCATTACCATTCGAAGAATTCGAAAGTCCTGAATAGAAGTCACCTTCTATCTTTGCACCGAAATGGACATTACCCACATAATATCCACTGACATCTACTCCAAGACGTGAAGTAAGTGAAAGGAATCTGAATGAAGACTGATCATTCAGGTCGATACCATCCTTGATATTCTCATCCTTCGGCAGATAGTAGAAGAGGTCACCGGTACCGGAGACGCTTTCACGACTGTCATAGATGAAATAGTTGCGGATAAATCCGTAGATCTTGAAATTATTCTTAGGTTCCGGCTTCTTTTCAGTATCTGCAGCCGACATTTCGAATGCGCCCAAAGCGAGAAGGGCTATTGCCAATGCGATAATTGTACGTTTCATAGGATAAATTTAAATATTAAAAGCCAATAAATATCAGCATGAGATATCCGAGGGTAAGACCGATGACACCCATGATTATACCGATGGTAGTCATCTGTTTGGTTGTGATCATTCCTGTAGAATGTGCCAAAGCATTTGGCGGTGTACTTACTGGAAGACACATTGCCACCGATGCAGCAATTGCAATTCCTACGATCATGGCTGGAACTCCTCCGAGATTTTCAAATGTAGGATTACCCTGCATAGCCTTACCGACTACTATAAGAATCGGAACAACGAGGTTTGCAGAAGCGGAGTTCGAGATGAAGTTTGACAGGAAGTAACAGATAAGACCACCTACGAGCATTACCACAAGGGCATTCCAACTCGAGAACGGTATGATCTGGATAAGCTTTGCAGCCAGACCTGTCTGATTAAGTGCAGTTCCCAAAGCGAAACCTCCGGCAACCATCCAAAGGACAGCCCAGTTTATATGCTCAAGATGACGAGCCTTAAGAATACCGGTAGCTGAGAATACCGCAAAAGGAATCATTGCAACAATGTTCGAGTTAACCTTGAACAAGCCTTCTCCGATCCAAAGGATGATTGTAAGCGCAAATGTCACCCATACAACATATTTCTGGAAAGGAGTAGTCTTTGTAGGAGCTGCCTCGATCTTCAATTCTATCGACTTAGCCTTGAACGGATACATCTTCATAAGGAGCACCCATGCAATAAGGAGGAGAACAATTACCAGAGGAACCATTCTGAGCATCCAGCCTATGAATGTGATACCATATCCGGCTTCCTCAAGAGCTCCAAGTGCGATTGCATTCGGCGGAGTTCCGATAGGGGTACCCATGCCACCGATATTGGCTGCAATCGGAATAGCGAGAGCAAGTGAAATTCTTCCACCACCATCCTTAGGCAATGTTGCAAGCACAGGAGTAAGGAAGGTGAGCATCATTGCAGCTGTTGCGGTATTACTCATAAACATAGAGAATACACCGATAACGAGAAGAACGCCCAGAAGGACGGTCTTAGGATTCTTTCCGAAAGGCTTAAGCATCAGCTTTGCAAGCTGTACATCAAGTCCCACCTTGGTAGCGGCAAAAGCAAGCACGAATCCACCGAGGAAGAGCATGATTACCGGATCCGCAAATGCCGCCATTACATCCTTATAATTGGTAAGTGCTCCGACATTTTCCTTAGTGATAAGGAATCCGAGACCTTTGTTGGATGTTGTAAGTAATATGGAAACAATTGCCACGACAGAGGTTGTCCATGTCGGAATCACCTCCAGGATCCACATCAGGGCAGTAAAGACAAAGATTGCAATTACTCTCTGCTGCGTCAGCGTAAAGATCGGTTCAGACGTTACAGGATCGGTTCCAAAGAATGAAGTCGGAACCAAGGCTAAGAAGAAGGTCACCACACATACTGCTAGAAAAGAAAGGCAGCGCTTGACATTCATCGGATGACCTAAGAAAGAAAAGTAGGACATGACCGTTAAAAAGGTTTAATAAAATTAATTTTAGTCCGTTTTATAAATACAATGTAAAGTTGGACAATATATTTATAAAAAACAAGAGAGCAGACTATCAAAATCTGCTCTCTTTAATATATATAAGGTCAGAATTAACCGAAGAAACCTGACGAACCGAGAACGACAAGCATTCCATATCCGATCACGAGACCGAGAACACCCATGATAAGACCTGTCTTGACCATATCCTTCTGCTCGATCATACCTGTCGAAGCTGCGATGGCATTCGGAGGTGTCGAAATAGGAAGCACCATACCGAGTGACGATCCGATCGCTACACCCACGAGAAGAGTTGTCACGCCACCGAGAGGAGCAAGGTTAGCAGAAACCGCAGCACTTGCACCTACTGCTGCAAGGATCGGAACAAGGAGAGAAGCAGTCGCTGTATGCGAAATGAAGTTCGCCATAGCGTAGCAGATAAGTCCGGAACCTACAACCATTACGAGTGCAGGCCATGTACCGAATGGGATAGCGTCGATGAGAGTCTGCGCAAGACCTGTCTCCTGGAGACCGACTCCGAGAGCAAAACCACCGGCAACCATCCAGAGAACAGACCAGCTGATTTCCTCAAGGTCACGCTTTGTAAGAACTCCGATAATAGCACATACTCCCACAGGAAGCATAGCTACAACATTCGCGTTTACACCTGTCGCCTTGTCAAGTACCCAAAGAAGCACAGTGCAGATAAATGTGATGTATACAACTATAGACCTCCAGTCCTTCTTAAGCTCACCTTCGATATTAAGGTTGATTTCCTTAGCCTTGAACGGGAAGAGTCTCAGAAGCATCACCCACGCAAGGAAAAGGAGAAGAAGAGTGAAAGGTATCATGAAGAGCATCCACTGACCGAAACCGATATTAATTCCGATTTCTTCCATATACTTGAGTGCGATAGCATTCGGAGGTGTACCGATTGGAGTACCCATACCACCGACATTGGCTGCAATAGGAATTGCGAGCGCAAGAGCTGTCTTACCCTTTCCGTCAGCAGGAAGAGCCTTGAGGACAGGACCGAGGAAAGTAAGCATCATCGCAGCAGTCGCTGTATTCGAAAGGAACATAGAGAATATACCTGTCACCATAAGAAAGCCGAGAAGCACCCACTTCGGTTTCTTGCCGAAAGGCTTGAGCATCACACGTGCAAGGAAGAGGTCGAGACC
>JAFVMQ010000081.1 GCA_017506825.1 Bacteroidales bacterium | reverse complement strand
GACTTCTTTTCGTCATTGAAGTACAGATACCATTTGATGAAGTTGTCCACACGAGTCTCTGATAGTCCTCGGTGCAGTCTAAGCTGGTCTTTGATATGCCCAAAGAAAGATTCCAAGGCATTTGTGGTTTTGGGTAGTCCTGGATGTTTGATGAACTCAAACAGATTGGGAATGGCCCTACGAAGATGCACGTATGCTTTTCTCAGATCATTCCTGACAAAGTATGTCCTTGTAGAGTTTGGCAGACATGCTTTCTCGCATACATACTCTTCGTTTTCTTCAACCCAAAGGTTATATCTGCTGAGCCACCACATCATGTCATTATGTGTCCGGATGTCGCTTAGACTCATGATGAGACTCTTCAGCATTCTGCCCTCCGGAGTGCGAGGATGTAAAGTTATAGATGACAGGCATTCACGCTGTACATGAACCATGCACCGCTGGCGGGGAACATCAGGATAGACATACTCTACAGCCCGGATGATGTTGTCGCCTCCGTCCGTTGTGATACCTGTCACATTATACCCCATGGATCTTATATTCATCAGGTCCGAGGCTATCTCGTCATCATCCTCTGACCGGGTAAACCTGTAATAGATGGTTCTCTTCAGGTTCTCAGCACGGTAAACGATCAGACAATGACCACAGTAGTACGTCCCATCGATTAGAAGAAAGATAGGAGTGTTTGTGTTGATGTGCCAGGTAGGATATTCGTCCAGATACTCGTCAAACCACCGATGGAGATGACGCGAACTATATCCGCTGATCTCGGCTATGTCTTCAACTGTCATCTTTCCTAAGACCCACTTCTTGAACCAGATGAACCTGTTTGATTTGGAGATTTCCTTGCGTCTTGCAGAAAATAGGGATTGACAGTTCCTGCACTTATAGCGCTGGACACCATTGCGTACACCCCATTTTAACGCGTCTAAAGACCCACAACTGGGGCAGCGTAAACGCCTTCTTATTTTTGGATTATCACTCATTAGATGAAACCGTTTTCATCTAATTTATGTAAGTGTATGAATATAATCAAGTTACAACGGTTTTACCAACCGTTTTTGTCAATTATATCCCAATTCCCCAGCACAAAGATATGATAAATTGCGATTTTTACTTAATTTTGCAGTGAATTTGCAAAGCAAGTTCAAATTTTTCGTCACGATCCCGCAGATATCGCAAGATATTTCCGGGATCATTTCTCTTTCAGCGAAGTGGGTACATCCAAAATGTGGGTACAATGTGGGTACATTTTGACCCTCCCAAAAAGAAAAACCCACTCAGAAGTGTCTCTGAGTGGGTTGGTAGTGGAGATAGTCGGAGTCGAACCGACGACCCCCTGCTTGCAAAGCAGGTGCTCTAGCCAACTGAGCTATACCCCCGTCTATTTTGCGGATGCAAATATGATACTTTTTTTTGAAACGGTCAAATATTTCTGATCTTTTTTGTGAATTTGTTACGGATGATCCAGCTTGCAATCAATCCGAAAACAAATCCCGCTGACAGTCCGACCAATGTTCCTACGATCACATCACCAAGAAAATGCTTTCCGACAAATATTCTGCTGACGGCAACAAGGAAAGCCCAGATGTACATGAATGTACCATACCACCGGTAATTCCTGCTTTTATCCGCCTTCAGGCCAAGATATGTACTTGTTGCGAGACCGAATGCATTTGCTGCATGGGCGGAAAAGAATCCGTACTTTCCTCCATACTCCAATACATGCAGTCCGTTGCGGAGCATATAGGCATCATTCAACGGTCTTAAGCGCTCTGTAGCTGCTTTAATATAGTTTGAAAACTGATCGCAGAATGCAAAAGTGAGTACGGCAGCTCCTATTACGACAAATCCTTTCTTCCATCCAAGCCTCCATATTACGAATGCAATGATGAGTACGTATAATGGTATCCATACCGGTATGTCGGAAATGAATGACCATATAGGATCGCTTATTTCAGAATTCCAGCTGTTGATCTTAAGGGTCAGATCCTGATCAAGCCTTTCCAGTTTTTTCAGAAACATGTGCTTAAAGTTCTATCTGGTTTACGTCACCTGGAAAGAGTACTGTAGATTCTTCTTCTGCAGGAGCATTGTCTCTCTGAAGGGCGTCCCAAAGCATATCCTTCAGTTCCTTTATACCTTCCTGTGTGAAAGACGAGATGAATACATGAGGGAGATCTGTAGGAAGTTGAGCTTCTATTTCTGATTTCAGCTGTTCGTCAAGCATGTCGGATTTTGTGACTGCAAGAACACGGTCCTTCACGAGAAGTTCCGGATTGTACTCGCGAAGCTCATTAAGCAGAATTTCGTATCCTTCCTTGATGTCATCCTGGTCAGCCGAAACCATGAAGAGCAGGATTGAATTTCGTTCGATATGTCTCAAGAAACGCATTCCGATTCCCTTACCCTCATGGGCCCCTTCTATGATACCAGGGATATCAGCCATTACAAAAGACTTGTCATCGTAATAGCTTACAATGCCGAGGTTAGGTTCCAAAGTAGTGAAAGGGTAGTCAGCAATCTTAGGGCGTGCAGCAGATACTGTCGAAAGCAAAGTAGACTTTCCTGCATTAGGGAAACCTACAAGACCTACGTCAGCAAGGAGTTTCAGCTCAAGAATGAACCATCCTTCTTCAAACGGTTCTCCCGGCTGCGAATATCGCGGAGTCTGGTTTGTTGCTGTCTTGAAGTTGTTGTTGCCAAGTCCTCCACGCCCACCCTTCACAAGAATCCTTTCCTCGAACGGTTCTACAAGCTCGAAGAGAATCTCTCTTGTTTCAGCATCTTTCACTACGGTTCCGAGAGGTACATCAAGATATATGTCTTCTCCGTTCTTTCCTTTCTGGAGCTGTCCGCTGCCGGCCCCGCCATGCTCAGCCATGATGTGCTTGCGGTATTTGAGATGGATGAGTGTCCAAAACTGAGAGTTTGCCCTAAGTATGATGTGACCTCCTCTACCTCCGTCTCCTCCGTCAGGACCTCCCTTAGGAACGTATTTTTCTCTTCTCATATGAGTAGATCCCGCACCTCCGTTACCTGAACGGCAATATATCTTTACATAGTCTATGAAATTCGAATCTGCCATGATTTATTTCTTGTTTTGTGACAAATAGGCTGCAAATATAGTGATTTTCCGCTGTTTATGGAACGAGTACATTGATTGCATGAGGAATGACTTCGATATCTATTGTCTTTCCTGCCTCGAACCAGTCTCCGTCTGCATGGGCAGGACCTATTGTATTGCGTGTTATCCTGATATGACGACCTCTATAGCAATGGACATCATGACTCATGTCTATATGTCCGGTCAAAAGCAGGATACCCAATGCAGGCATTTCTATCGCATTTAATCTGTCGGCTACGGTAATGTCGAGTATGCCGTCGCTGCTGTCTGCAAGGGGAGTGATCTTCGCGCCGTTACCCCATTGGCTTGAATTACCGACAGTGATGAGGGCAGCTTCGCTTTCCCATTCCTTCCCGTCGATGTTGATGGTATATTTATCGGGCTTGTATTCCATCCATGTCAGTATTCCCTGATCGATATAGTTGAGCAGACCGCGTTTGCCGGATTTGGCAAAACGTTCGCTTACGACAGCATCAAACCCTACTCCGCATACAGAAAAGAAAGTCCTTCCGTTGATAGTTCCTGCATCCAGAGACTGTATCTTACCGGAGATGACCGTATCCAAAGCTTTGGTAAATACTCTGCTTATGCCAAGGTGAAGTGCTAGACCGTCACCGCTTCCGCAAGGAATGATTCCTAATATCTTATCCGTTCCGACAAGTCCTCTTGCAACTTCATTGACGGTACCGTCTCCTCCGACGGCAACAACCACTTTGGCTGTGGTTTCACGTGCAATCTGTTCTGCATGACCAGGATATCCGGTACATACAACATCATAACCCATCTTTTCGAGACGGGTAATCATGCTGCTCTTTCTTCCGTTTCCGGATATAGGGTTTACAATGAATACCATTATTCGAATATATTCCTGGTTTCGTCGAATATCGGGCTCTCAACTCCAAGAAAATCCATTACACTGTGGAATACATGGTATTGGCTCGCTTCTTCTTCCTTTATCCTGAGGGTACTGTCGGACGTCCATACGATGAACGGTATCTCGATCTGCTCTCTCGGGGCGATCGACATAGGAACTCCATGCATATAAAGGTTGTTCTCTCCCAATGATTCGCCATGGTCGGAGACATACATCATGCATGAACGCACCTCAGGAATCTCCTTGAGAGTCTCTATGACCGAATGGATCAGCCAGTCGGTATAGATGACGCTGTTGTCGTATGCGTTCATCAGTTCCTGATGGTTCGCTTTTGACATCTCCACAGTCGTACATACGGGCGTAAATTCTTCAAATTCAGAAGGATACTTCTTGAAATATGTCGGACCGTGGCTCGTGTTCGTATGGATGACCACAAGTGTCTTTGCCTTCTCAGAGGTAAGTATGTCTTCCTTCAGTCCTTCCAGAAGTATGCCGTCATATCTGTCATCAGCTTCAGGAAATCTTGCCTTCAGGTCCTTGATCTTGTAATATTTGTCTATATGGACAGGCGGTTCTCCCCAGTTGCTAGTCCTCCATGAGACGTCTACACCTGTCCTGTTCATATAGTTCGGAAGGATTTCATAGAGCTTGTTGGAAGGTTCATGGGACAGTATGGCCTTTACACCAGCTGTCGTATAAGTCGCCGCGGCATCTGCAATCAAGGCGGCTACACTGTCCTTTGCAGTGAACGGGTTGGTCTCCCTTTCATATCCGTATAGTGAGAAATGGTCCCGTCTTGCTGATTCCCCGATGATAAGCACGCATACATCCCTGCTGTCTGTGGCGATCCTGGCATCCGGAAGCAGGATTTCCTTTGCATTACGCTTCTTTTCCGCGCTATAATATCTGACTGTGTTCACCGTGTATGACCATGGCATCAGGAGACTGCCCAGTTCGGTCGAATTCCTGTCTATCCACGGCCAGTTCTGCATGTTTCCGAATGCGACAGCCAGGGCTGCTCCGATTCCGATTCCGATATTTGTCAGGAACCTTTTGAATGAACCGTATCCGACTTTTCTTGCAAATATGTAGATACATGGAAGGACGCCGAGGAAAAGCACATATAAAACAGCAGACAATGAAAAGAAGCCTGAAGCCTCGGAAAACTGTGTGTTGAATACATTGCCCATCATCTTGTCTGTGATAAGCACTTCATATGAATTGATGAAGTACAAGGATATCGCATCAGCTATGAATGTGAATGCGAGTATGCACTTTCCTACAAATCTTCCTGCATATAGAACAAGGTAATAGAAGAAGAAGTTCAGAGCCAGCATCAGTATACCCAGTCCTGCAGTTATCATAACTCCGTTGAATCCGCACTCGATCTTGTCGAGTACAAGACTGAAGAAAGGAGCATGGTATGCTGCAACGGTAAATATACTGAGTGTCAGACACATTCCCGTAAGGCTGACCTTATCTTTAAACACTTTCATCTTTTACGTAGAATTTTATAGATACATGCAATAATTCCGCCTGAAAGCATTACAAGCAGAAGATTGAACAGTATCGTCAGGGTAATGTTTGTTTTATGTGATGCAGGTGCAGAAGGACTGTCCGTCATGCTGGAATCATATCTTGCGAAAGGATTGGACCATATGACTTCTCCCTCCGGAAAATATGCTGTGAATCTTGCATAAGAGTCACTGTCAGACATGGTATATTGCATGTTGTCGGTTTCTGCAGCCAGTTTCAGAGTCCTGTGGTTCTGACCTGTTACCTTTATGCTGTCTGCTTTTTGTGATAGTGTCATGAATATGGTATCTCCGTCAAGGCCGATGCTTTCTATTGAAGGCAGAGTCCTGTTCTTCGCATATTTGATGTCCCAGTCACCTTTGCCGTAATCAGGTATACGCATGGAATAATAACATCCGTCAAGCAAAGTATTCTTCAAATCTTCGTACGATGCAGACGGCGTACATAGGAAATTGCATCTGACAGCAATGTTTCTGCTTCTGTCAGGATGGTGAAGATCGTCGTTTGCAAGAGCAAAGCTGTAATGACCTGCACTGAGTGCCCAGTCCCAGTATTCGTTTTCAGTGCTTCTTCCGCTGTCAAGTTCGATAATCTGATATCCTTCGAGCCTTTCCATCAGTTTCTTTGATGTACCGGTAGTTCTCAGAGGATGGTTCAGCTGGATAAAATCGCTGTCTTTTCCAAGGATATCTAGCTGGAACTGTTTCTGAAAGTCAAAGACAGGCAGGAGATGGTCAAACCTGTTCACCTTGCTGCTTCCGAATACAAGTTTATGATATTTGAAAAGGTTGTATCCATGCTCATATACATCAACCTGTAAATCAGAGGAAACAGGATGGTCTGTAAGTCGGTTGTGGTTGGAAAAGGTCACGATGTCATAACCGAATCTCTCCATTTTTTCCAATACCTCTGCCGGCCAATACTCACACTCATTGAATATGCCGTCAACTCGGGTATGGGTATGGAAATTGGCTCTTTTCCATGTATATGCAGTGTCTAAGTTACAGTATGGATTAAAAATATCAGGCCCGCTGAAAGGTTCAGGGGCCTTGAAGTCATATATCAGGCTGACGCTTGTAACAGTAACTGCAAGCATGGCAAGCAGTATGGTGACAGCGACGGTCTTTGCAATTATCTGCACTATCTTTCTGACAATATTCATCAGAATTCATCCATGACAGCGAATATACGGTTGCGGACTTCTTCGATAGTTCCGATTCCGTCTATTTCGTTATACTTTCCTTTTTCTGTATAGTATTCTATAAGCGGTTCGGTCTGGTTGTGGTAAGTGGCTATCCTGTTATTGATGATGTCTTCGCTTGCATCGTCAGCACGTCCTTCCTTGAGAGCCCTTCCTTTGATTCGCTCCATGATCATCTCATCAGGAATCATGATTGAAACGGTTGCTGTCACCTCTTCAGATGTCTTGGCAAGCATGGCATCGAGAGCATCTGCCTGAGGCAGGGTACGTGGAAAACCGTCAAGAAGAAATCCGTCCACTCCTTTTACTGAGTTGAATTCGCTTTCTATCATTCCTTCAACTACTTCGTCAGGTACAAGACATCCCTTTTCAATCAGTGCCTTTGCCTGTAGCCCCAGTTCTGTGCCTGCCGCAATTTCCTTTCGGAGGAGTGCTCCTGTGGAAATATGATGGAGGTTGTATTTCTCTACCATCGCTGTGGCCTGAGTGCCTTTGCCTGCACCCGGAGGACCGAATAGAATGTAATACTTCATTATGTTTCAGTGTCTTTATGCGTCTATAGAATAAATGTCTTTGAGATTGCGTCCAAGTTCGTCGTAGTCCAGTCCGAAGCCTACGATGAAATCATTAGGTATCTCCATTGCGACATAGTCGATTTTAATGTCTTTCTTGTATGCGTCCGGTTTAAGGAGAAGAGTGCATATGCGGGACTCAGACGCTCCTTTATCGGAAAGTATCTTCTTCAGTTCCACTATGGTATTACCTGTGTCTACAATATCTTCAACAATAATGACACGCCTGCCGGTTATGTCTGCTGTAAGACCCATGGCCTGCTTTACGGCACCTGTTGTATTTGTTCCTTCGTACGATGTCAGTTTAGTCGATACTATCTGACAATTGAAAGTAAGTCTTTTCATGAGTTCTCCCATGAACATGATCGAGCCGTTCAATACGCAAAGCAATATCGGTAAATCTTCGCATCCATTGAAATCTTCATTGATCTTTGCAGCAACCTTATCAATTGCAGTCTCGATTCTTTCATAAGGGATAGAGATCTTGAAAGACTTGTCTTTAAGTGTTATCTTTTGCATAGGGGTGTTACATATATCACATATATCTTACAAATTTAGTAAAGGATTATAAAAAAAAGAAAAATATGAAGTTGTTTTAATATAAAACAACAGATAATTTTATCATACCCGGTATTTTCGTAAGGAAATAGCAGCGATATGAGGAGATTGATGATTATGCTTACAGCGATATATGCATGTTCTTTCATAAGCCATGCGCAGAACGGACATGTTGAGATGATAATGAAGATACTCGGCACCGAGAATCCTGAAAGTGTCGACCCTGACGAAGCAGAACGTCTGTACGGACTTCTCGAACGCCCTTTGAGGTTGAATTCCGCAAGCCGTTCGAAAATATCGTCTGCAGGTATTCTGACCGGGTATCAGACAGCATCACTGCTCGATTACAGAAACAGGCATGGAGATATCATGTCTTTATACGAATTGTCTTTGATAGACGGCTTCAATTCTTCGGTGGTTGAGACTATTGCTCCTTTCATTTCATTGGAAGGAGGCCGTCTTGGTGATACTGGGAATCGTAATGTCGAAAACGACCTTGCTGTGAAAGGAGGGCTCAAATTATCCGGTTATAAAGCGGAATCTGACTATGCTGTGAAATACAAGACAGATATTGGTGGAGTTGCCTCCGTTGGTTTAGCCTTGTTTTCCTCCGATAACCATCAGATTCATGGACTCGGAGCATCTTATGTGTCCGTTTATCTCAGACGGCTTTCTGCAAAAATGATTGCAGGAGATTTCAATGCTCGTTTCGGACAAGGTCTTGCCTTATGGAACGGAATGACAATGAGCGGATTGACTTCGACAGGTGCTTTCTATCGCAAGGCTTCAGGATTATCCACCTCGTGGTCATATACAGGAAGTTCCTCTTTGACCGGGCTTGCGGCAGAAATCGATTGTGGAAGATTAACCTTTGCCCCGTTTCTTGCGTTGCCAGGAATAAAGACATACTTATCCAAGTCGGACATCCAGCCCTTGCTCTTGGGACTGAATGCATTATGGCGGGGCCGGTCCATGAGCCTTTCATGTACTCATTATTCTGAGTTTTCAGATATTGTCACAGTTAATGGAACATATATAACTGATATGAAGACATCCCTTGATGCCGCATCTTGTCTGAAGGGAACAGATATATTTGCCGAGGTAGCGTATGACTGGGTCAATGCGGCACTGGCTGCGGTCATTTCTTCCATTATTCCCGTTTCGGATTCATGGAGACTGGCGCTGAATCTCCGATATTATCCTTCCGGTTACAATTCTTCCAGAAGTGCTGCTCCCCGAAGTGGGAGCAAATGTTCAGACGAAGCTGGTGTTTCAATCTGTATGAATCATGATAAGGGTACAGGCGGCAGGCATAAATTGGATATATCAGTAGACGCAGCAACCTTCCCTCATAGAGATACCTATGTACGTAATCAGTTGAAACTCTATGCTGACTGGGAATCCCGCCTCTTCTCTACAGTTTTGTTGAAATTGCGTGCAAGCGAAAGATTGCGGAACTGGGGGCATTTCGCGAGGACCGATGTGCGGGCGGATTTATCATGGACCCCATCTTGTTTTTCATTCGGTGGTCGTGTCAATTATCTCAGATGTGTAGGGAATGCTTTTCTTGGATATCTGGAAGCCGGATATAAGCAGGAACGATGGACCTTATGGTGTCGTTCCGGAATCTTTGTCGCGGATAATTGGGATGATCGCATATATGTATATGAACGTGATGCTCCGGGAAGTTTCAATGTACCGGCCGTATATGGGAGGGGAGTGTGGCTTTCAGTTACAGGATCATGGCGGTTTGCCAGGTGGGGACGCCTTTATCTGAGAGGTTCCACTACCGCATATCCGTTCATGATAAAGAAAAAGCCCGGCAAAGCCGAGCTTAAACTTCAATCTGTTTTTTCCTTTTGAGATTATTTCTTCGGAATACGGATTTTCATTCCAGGCTTGATCTTCGAGCTGGTAAGCCCGTTGAAGTTCATAATGTTCTGGGCGCTGACTCCCGGATAGTTCTTTGCGATAGTGTAGAATGAATCTCCGCTTTTGACCGTATATGTTATGTAGTCTCCAGAATCGACAGCTGATGATTGCACCGGAGCTTTGCTGCTTGCTGTCTTACTGCCTGATGCTGAAGATGAAGAAGTTGAGGCAGGTGCATGTCCTCCTCTGTATATGACAAGTCTCTGTCCTACACGGATGTTGTTGCTTGTAAGATTGTTCCACCTTTTGATCTGTGCGACAGTACATCTGTGTCTGCTTGCAATTCTGCCGAGATAATCTCCGCTCTTGACCCTGTATACTATACGCTCTCCATCTCCTCCGTCCTTGATTTTCTTGAGAGTGACAGGATTGAAAAACTCGGCTGCATTGTAGATATATAAAGAGTCCTCATTGTCAATGAACGCATTGGAATATGTGTACGGTAATCGAAGTATATATTCCTTGTCATTGCCAGGGATGATGTCGTGGCTGTACTGCGGGTTGAGGTTCTTGAGTTCTTCAAGTGATGCTCCGGTAAAATGGCTTACCTGCTTGAGATGCAGCATCTTGCTGATCTTGAATGTGTCTATATGAGCCGGCAGTTCAATTGCCTCAGGCTTGATTCCGTGTTCCTTGTAGTAGGTCATGGCATAAAGTGCACCTACGAAAGCCGGAACATATCCTCGGGTCTCTCGCGGGAGGTATGGGTATATGTCCCAGAAAGCTCTGCTGCCTCCGCTACGGCGGATTGCCTTGTTGACGTTTCCTGCTCCACAGTTATATGATGCTATCGCAAGGTTCCAGTCTCCGAATATCTCATAGGCGTCCTGAAGATATCTTGCTGCTGCATCTGCTGATTTTACAGGGTCAAATCTCTCATCTACAAATGAATCGATATGAAGACCGTATGTTTTTGCAGTAGAATACATGAACTGCCACATTCCTTTTGCTCCTGCCCTTGATACTGCAGTCGGGTTGAGAGCTGATTCAATGACAGCCATTGCCTTAAGTTCTTCCGGCATGTTGTATCTGTTGAGGGTCTCCTCGAAGATCGGCATGTAATATCTGCACAGTCCCAGGATATTACCCATCTTTGTCGGCATCTTCTCGGAGTAGAGGATGATATAGTTCTTCACGATGTCGTTATAGGGAAGCGTGATGAATGAATTCATCTTGCGTATTCTTTCCATATAGACTTCGTCGGGCACGTGCGATTCGAACCGGATGGAATCCATGTCATATTCCTCTATGCCGTCGTTGGTTGTGTTTTTGTGTACATACCATATGTTGAGAAGACTGTCCGATATCTCGGCAGTATAATCTTCTGGATTGATACCGGCAGCACTCTTGATTTCGTTCTCTTCATACAGATCCATCATCTCACCGGCAATACTGTCGGTATATTCAGCCTCAAGACGATATTTTTCAATCTCGTTTCTGAGTGAGTCGAGCTCTGTCCTGAGCTTCGTGTTTTCCTTTTTCAGCTTTGATCCGAAAAGAACGAATTTCTTCTGTCCGTCATCCTGCCGGGCAGATTCTTTTTTTTCGACAGCATCAGCATTTGCAGCAAAGACAGCCGCAACAACGGTTGTCACTATGACTCTTCTTATGTTCATCATCATTTGTTTTTCCATCAGAAACTTAAACCTATCCTCATTCCCAATGCATTGTTTCCAGTATAATAAGCAGGACCGGTATTGATGGCGTAGCTGTTATATGGCGAAATCAACGCCGGTTCAATATTCATTGTTATGTCATCCGTTACTTCGAAATCATGCATGTATGCAAAGACATTTGCATCGATTATCTGAAGTATATAGACCAGAACAGTCGACACTATCGAATAATCTCTGTATCTTCTGTATACATCTCGGTACCATTTTGCTGTTTCTCCTGAAATCGGAACCTTCTGGCTTACCTGCGGGTCGGTGCTCGTGGCTTCGTTGTGTATCCTCTTGAACCTCTTGTAGTTGGTGTTGTTGTTTATAAGAAGATGGGTAGATACCAGCAATCCTCCCCAATAGATAGGGACCTTGAACAGTTCACCGTTATAAATCTGACCCAGACCAGGCAGGAG
>JAFVMQ010000080.1 GCA_017506825.1 Bacteroidales bacterium | reverse complement strand
TATCTCTTGAAGAATACGCTCGGATTCTCTCCTGTCAGACCTTTCACCTTATAATAGAACTTGGTTCTTGAAATATGCAGAAGCTCTGTCATGCGGGAAATGTCGAGCTCCGTATTTGAAAGCTCGTTTTCCATCAGCTGGTACAACTCTGTCATGAAAGCATTGTCCTGAGGAGAGAGCACATCCTCCTCAAGATTCTCCACATCAGTTGACTGGATGAGCATTAAACGGACCTTTTCCCTGTTCTTCAGCTGCGAATCAATCAAGGCAAGAAGATACTGAGGCTCAAACGGTTTGGTCACATACGCATCAGCTCCTGAACCGAGTCCCTCCACCTGATCTTCAACAGTTGCCTTTGCAGTAAGCAGGATCACAGGAATATGGGACAGCTGCAGGTTATCCTTGATCTGACGACACAGGTCGTACCCTGTCTTTCCAGGCATTACGACATCCGATATCACCACATCAGGAGCCTCCTCCTTCATCAGAACATATGCAGAATCCACATCGAAACGGCTCAGCACCTTATATCTTGATGACAGGAGTTCCTTCATGTAATGAATGACATCAACATCATCGTCGACAACAAGAATTGTCTTTCTATCTTCATCCGAAACCTCTTCCGGACAGCTGGTATACTTCACATTGCTAAGCAGGAAAGTTTTTGAGGCAGGTTCTTCCGAAGAACATTTTTCCTTTTCCGAATAAGAAGCCTCAGTCAACGGAAGTATCAGAGTAAAGACAGCTCCAGGACCTGTCGTACGGTTACCTGCCTTGAGATAGCCATGATGCATCTCGGCAAGAGTCTTTGCAAAGTAGAGACCTATACCTGTTCCCCAGTTATAGGACCCGCGCATCTGGTTCTCAAGCTGATAATAACGTTCGAATATCTTGTCCAGCTGGTCTTCAGGTATTCCGGGACCGCTGTCCTTCACAACGATCTTCACATATCTTGAATCCACATCCTTTTCAGACAGGGAGAACAGATGTGATGCTTCGTCCCTGGAAACGACATCGATGCTGAATTCCACCTTTCCACCGTCATTGGTAAACTTCATGGCATTGGAAAGCAGGTTGAAGCATATCTTGTCAAGCTTGTCATCGTCGGCCCACATGGTCAGGGAATCCTCAAGACCGTATGTGCGGAATATCACATTCTTCTCGTCTGCATTGACCTTGAATATCTCAGCAAGGTTCCTCAGCTGCGCAATCACATCTATCTGTCTTACCTTAAGCTTGAGAGTATCATTCTCAAGCTTGTTGAAGTCCAGAAGCTGATTAACAAGACGGAGCATTCTTCGGATATTCCTCTGCACTACATCAAGAAGCCTTTTGTTCTCCACTGTCATCCCCTCCGACTCCTGGAGCTGGGTGACAGGACCGGAAATCATGGTCAGAGGGGTTCTGAACTCATGGGAAATATTGGCAAAGAAGCTCATGTTCATCCGGTTCACCTTCTTCTCCTGCTCTTTTTCCTGCTGTGCCTTGAGTTTCGCATTCTTCTCCTCCTCTACCCTTGCATGAACCTTTGCTATAATGAAGAATACGCCCACAAGAGCAATAAGATAAAGGATGATTGCCCACCAGCTGAACCACAACGATGGCCTGATGACCACACGGATGGAATTCTCTGCGACCACAACACTCTGGTCACTGTTGGTAACACGTATTCTGAAGTCATATTTTCCTGCAGGAATGTTCGAATAATAGGCCTCCCTGTTATTATGGGCATCTATCCAATGGTCATCAAAACCTTCGAGCATGTAGAGATAGTCAACCCTCTCGAATTCGCCGTACTCGATCGCGGCAAAGGATATGCTGAAACTGTTCTGGTCATGATCGAGACGTATTTCCGGTCCATACGGAAGAGCTCTGTCAATACAGTCGTCCACTCCCGGACGCACAAGCCTGTTGTGGACCTTCAGATCTTCGAAATAAACTGAGATATCACGATGGTCAGTAACTGCGATCGGATCGAAGATCGTCAGTCCATGAGTTCCTCCGAAGACCATGGTTCCGTCAGAAAGACGGCATGATGCCCTGTCGTAGAACTGGTTGCCTCCGATTCCGTCGCTTGCGGACCAGTTAATGAACCTTTCAGACGTACGGTCATATTTTCCAAGTCCGTACTGGGTGCTGACCCATAGATTACCGTCAGCATCTTCCTCGATAGCTGCGATATCAAGGCAAGGCGCACCCGGAACCGGATGCATAGCCTGAGTTGCGACATCATACCTCAGAAGACCGTTGGCAACTGTTCCGATCCAGACAGTACCGTCTTTACCAAGACACATGCAGGAAGGAACAAATACAGACCTTTCGATACAGTTCTTCCACATGGACTCTTCGACAGCAATCTGCCTTACATGGTTTTCAGCCCCGTCTATTTCGTTCAAACCATATTGGAAAGAAGCGGAAAGCACTTTTCCATCATCAAGCGGCAGACAATAAGGAGTAAATGTAAAGCCCTGCGAAACAACCTTGATACTATGCAAAGCATCATCTTCCGGAGAGATGTAATGCAGATATTCTCCTATCGATCCTATCCATATCCTGCCGGACTTGTCCTGCGATATCGACAAAGGATAGAACAAAGGCCAGAAATTATCCACCTTCAGCCTGCCTCCGGCATAGCTGCACCTTACAACTCCTGAATATCCTGCCAGCCACAGATTGTCATCCTTGTCAATGAACAACGAAGTCATGTAAAGATTATCTGCTTCCTTTGAGCCGAATAGTCCCGCCATATCCACCTTGCGGAAGATGTCTGACCTTGCATCATAAAAATACAGTCCGTCCCTCAAGGTAGATATCCAGAGATTGTCCCTGCTGTCACACTCTACGGAAACGACTGACTTATGCCCCAGGCTTGACTTTAGCCAGGTATCGTTATTGAAACGTTCCTCATAATCATAGACCACGAAATATCCCTGATCATAGGTTCCTATCCAGAGATTGTTGCTTGAGTCGAGAAACATTGCGGTTATCGTCACATCAGGAACTTCGAACGGAAAACCGTTCTCTGACTGATGTTTCAGGGTATCATCTATCTTATCATAAATGAAAAGGCCGCTTTTAGCAGTATTGAACAGGATATGGTCAGGTCCGTATGGGAAGATCGACATGATTTCCGCCTTTGAGAACAAAGGGTGCCTGCCGAATACAGGAGAGACCTCATGAAAAGAAGACGAAGATGTATCGAATATCGAAACACCCGCATATGAGGTCATCCACAACTCGCCGTCAGGCATCATCGTGAAATTTCCGGGAAAATAATTGAGTGCTACAGTATCCCTCACCTCCATATTTCCGGGATCATACCTTCTTATATCAAAAGAAGTGGCAATCAGAAGATCGTTGTCAGGAGTAATGAAGCAATCTCCGAGAGCAGTACCCTCAGGAGCGGCATTGACAAACTTTTCCTGCTGTTCATCATATACGCATAGCGAAGTCGAAGTATTGATGAAAATCCTGCCTGACTTATCCTCGAATATCTGGACCGAATTACGGTTCATCGATTCCATAGGAATACGTTTGAAATCATCCTTGTCGGTATAGAGTGCGACACCGTTGACTGTCGATACCCAGAGCCTGTCCTTAGAGTCCTTGAAAAGACATTGGATCTGGTTGTCAGGAAGGGAATTCTCGGCATCGGTACAGAAATGCTGATGGAACTCATGGACTGTAAAACGGTTCAGACCTCGGAAAGTACCCATCCATATATGTCCCTGAGCATCCTCTGCAAAAGAAGATATCCTCTGGTTTGAAATATCATTAGCTATGACAGGAGAATCCGGGTTGGAATATACTGTCTCTGGAGCTGAAGTCTTGCATGAGACAAGCATTGCCGACAGGAAAAGGCCTGTTAGAAATCGTTTTATCATATCAAGTCCGTATAAAAAGGTAATAAATATCGAAGGTAAGAAAAATAACGCATCCAATCAATGGCTTCAATGCGTTTGAACAAATAGAAAAACTTTTGAACAAAGAAGAAAACATTTGTGAACAAAAACACAAACCAAAAAACCGGAAATGAAAGGAATTTAAAAGCAAACTGCCGATATTTGCAATAATTAATAACACATGTGAAGTGAAATACAACCGCGACAAGGAATTGATGGGCTTTGTCCGCCAATTCCCAACCCGAGGATTTTAACTAAATACTCATTTTATCATACTAACCATTAACCATTTAACACAATGAAACTAAATTTCAAAGCAATCCTTTTTGCAGCGGTGGCAGCATTCATGTCTGCATCCTGCACTGAAGGCAGTCTCGAACTCCGTCGTCCGGGGTTGGAGAACGTTGATGCTACGAAGGTTGAATTGACAACGCTCGTATCTTCTGACGCGGCCAGGGTAAGACCTTTCTACGTCTATGAGCTGACTCTTTCATCCGGAGACGGAAGTGTAGTTCTTGATGCGAAGTTTGTCAGCGACGGTCAGCCGCTCCATGCTGCTACCTATTCTCCTGCAGCATTCGCTGATGCACACAAGAACACTTACGTGACAGGTACTGACGGAACCACCCTTACCGTAAACGGTGTAAAACATCAGGTTGTCTCAGGTGACCTCAAGGTTACTGCGGATGCAGGTGCTTATGCTGTTTCCGGAGTAGTAGGAGTTACCGATCCTGAAACAAGCGTAAAATCTTATTACGACCTCTCATGGGAGGCTGAGCCTGTTGCTGTAAAGTTCAAGGAACTTCCTACAATGACAACTCTTACAAAGGTACAGTCTGCCACCAGCAATGTTGCTATGGGCACAAAATCCGTGACTGTCCAGCTTGCTACCGAAGACGGTGCCGAATATCTTGCTGTTGACTTCTACAGCGAAGACGGTTATCTTGCTGCAGGCACATACAAGGCATCAGCAGAAGGTGGCGTAATCAATCCTGGAGAATTCGGAATCGGCTGGGATCCAGGCGATCTCTGGAACATCGGTATGGAATTCAAAGATTGGGGAACCTGCTGGTGGACAGTTGCCGACGGCGCTGCAACTGCAGAGAAGATCCTTTCAGGTGAAATCTATGTTGCATATAATGCTAAATCAAAGGAGTATACCATCGATATCGACAACGGTACTCAGTATGCCAAGTATGTAGGTACAATCCCTGCACTTACAGTTCCTGATCCTGTAAAACCGGGCGGATACACAGGTACACTCTTTACCACCCTTATCAGTTCTGGTGTTCAGGCTCAATATACTCAGGCTGTCATCCAGGTTGCCACTGACGGTGTTACAGCAACAATGGACCCAACTACTTATCAGACTACCTACTCAGGAACAGGTAAGATATTCAACCTTACAATTCACGCTGAAGGCACTGATGGCACAAGCCCATACATCCCTACAGGTCAGTATAATGCAGCAGATGGAACAACCGAACCATTTACATGGCAGATTACAGGAGGTATGCCAGAATACAATTTCTATTGGGGTACATTGGTATACGATATAGTTGACGGCGTTCCAACCATGGAACAGGTAACAGAAGGAACTATTTGGGTTGGAGCTAAGAACGGTGAATATATCATCAACTATGAAAATGGCGACACCAAGTTCCGTTACATAGGTGCTCT
>JAFVMQ010000079.1 GCA_017506825.1 Bacteroidales bacterium | reverse complement strand
CACCTGTTCCGTCTGGTACGCGTGAGAATGAGTGCTTCTTGTCGTTGTTGAAGCCAGACACCTGGTTCCAACCTGCACCTTCCTCACCTCTCTTGAACTCGCTGAGTTTCTCGTCATCCTTGTTATAGAGCTCGATGAACACGTTCTTCTTACCTGAGAGACCACCCTTGAATACGTGGTTTGCGCTCTCATATGCATAGTCAGGATCACCGTCCTCAGCAGGATCTGCAAGGTCAGAGCTCTCAAGGACAACATAACCGTTAGCAGCGATCTTCATACCTGCAGCACCTGTCCAAGTTGTGCTCTTTCCACCATCTTTCGAAGAGTCATACTTCACAAGGTAAACACCCTCAAGAGAAACTTCCTTGTCAGTTGTGTTGTAGAGTTCGATGAACTTGTCAGCGCCTGAAAGCTCGTTGAGGACAATACCTGCAACTTTCTGATCCTTGTTACCTTCACCTTCACCGCTACCGTCTACCTTTGGAGTGTCTTTTTCACAAGCACAAAGTGCGAATGCAGCTGCAGCTGCGAATACGAAAAACTTTTTCATAATTGTTTTGTTTTTTAAAATTAATTATTGGGTTTAATATTGGTTTCTTTAGAATGCAACCTGGAAACGGCAAGCGAGCATATGGTAATCAATACCTGAACCGCTTACGATGTCGCCTGGATACTTGGTTACATTACCGTCCTTGTCATATCCTGTGCTGTAAGGCTTCTTTGCTGTTGTGTCCTTTCCGTCCTGAGCGCCCTTACCGTTAGCAAATATGTCCTGATCGTTGTACTGATAGTTGACAACGAACTTCACGTTTCTTGTAACATGGAAGTTGAGTCCGAGAGAGTATGCATAAGCAGATCCACCCATCACATACTTAGAGATGTTAAGATCGCAGTACTCTACACGTGCACAGAGCTCGATGTCTCCCCACTCCTTACCGTTGTTTGTACGAGTGTACTTAGCTCCGCCTGCATCATAGTTCTGAGAACCGCCGAAGAGAAGGTATCCTGCCTGAGCATACCATCCCCATGCCTGCTTCATATTAGGAGCTTCACCGTTCTTGTCGATATACTTCTGCTCATCTACGAAAGGCTTGCGTGCTATATAAGCAGCCTCCCAACGGAGACCCTTGTGGTGACCTGCGAGCTCGAATGTATAAGCAAGTTCGTGATCAAGGTACTGGATAGCGTCTGTATCCATATATTTCTTACGGTTCACACCTGTAGTGTTACGGGTGCTGTAACGAACTGCATTGTAGCCGTCTGTTGAAGAAGTCTTAGGATTTCTGTAAGATACAGCGGCTCCTATATGGAGAGAAGATGTCTTGTTGTTGATAGGACGATAAACGAGCTTACCTGTGTAAGAAAGACCGCAATTGAGACCATAGTCCTTGTTACCATCCTGGAAAGCTGTCATTGTCTCAGCATCCTCAAGAGCAGGACCGAAAACGCCGGCACTTGCCCAGATATGAGGAAGGGCATACTTAAAATTGATACCCATGTGACGTGAAGGAGCAAGATAAGTCACCATTGGACGCTCCATGAACTGGAGATAACGTGAAGTAGTGTTTCTCTGGATAGAGAAGTTCTCCTTGAAGTTACCCATCTTGATCTCAAGGTTCTCGACACCTGTAAATCCAAGGTAAGCATCCTTGAGCTCAGGAGTACCGCTGGTCCAGTCAGTATCGAGCTCACCGTACCAGTTCTTATCAAGCTGAGCCTTCACAGCGAAACGAGTACGGCGCATGAGCATACCGTTACCGATCTGAGTGAGGTTCTTGTCATAGCCGAAGAATACGGCTGCATCACCCTGTACACGGATATCGAACCACATCTTGTAGTTCTGCTCCTTGTTCTGGAACACGAGAATACCGTCCTGAACAGCAGCGTCAACAGGGTAAGAATTAACCTTCTGGCCATACTGGTTCACCTCAGTTTCCTGAGCAAAAGCAACCACTGATACCAGAAGTGCGAAAATTGAAGTTAAAAACACCTTTTTCATTGTCAGTAAGGTTTTAAAAAAGTTAGTTGTTAAAGTTATATTGATTTAATGAAATTAACAAGGTTATCTCCTTTGGAAAGTCCCAGTTTCTGTCTGAGTCTGTAGCGGCTTATCTCTACGCTTTTGGGGGTTATGTTCATCAGCGTTGCTATGTATTTTGAAGAAAATCCGAGTCTGAGAAGGGTTGCAAGGCGTCTTTCCTGCTGGGTGAGGTCAGGGAAATTCTCGGACAACTTGGCATTGAAGTCTTCGTGGAGGGATTCGGCCTGCGAATAGAAATACTGTGAGTCCACTTCCCTTTCGTATGAAAGCCTCTGCCTGAGGGATTTGCCCAGATCCGAAATGAGTCCGTCGCGTTCCTTCTCGTCCTTGCTTTTCGACAGCTTCTTCACAATCGCGTTCAACGACTCGAGGTATTCCTTCTGCTCCACCATGCTCAAAGCCACATTCATCACTTCCTGTTTCTTCATCTCGACTGCATTGTGGAGAGCCTGGTTCTCGGATATCACGACCTTAAGTTCCATGTCATTCAGGGCACGGCTGTTTTCATATATCTGTTGCTGCTGGGAATACACAAGCCTCTCGGTCGCTTCCCTTACGCTGAGTTGACGACGAACATATCCGGCAAATGTCAAAGCCACAAGAACAAGTATCGCAGCAGCCATGACTGTGAAATCCACAAGCTGTTCCTCGTTGTTTCCGGACACATGCAGGATCGCATATGCGATGACCATGGATCCCAAAGGAGCGGTGATGAAGGCAAGGGCTTCCTTTGCATATTCCTCCCTTTCGATCATATGTGTACTTTTAGCAGCTTCCGATCCTGCCAGAGCGGCGAAGACAAGAGAGCCTGGAGCAAGGGGAACCGCCTTAAGACCTATGAAACCGAATGAAAAGAGAGTCATGACGAGGGCAGTTGAAAGCCCTATTGCAAGTATCGTATATACTGAAAAATCTTCGTATATGCCTGCATTCTCGTCACTGGCCTTGCGCATCAGCGGTGAAAGGGACATGATTGCAGCAAGCAGAACGGCAAGAGCCACAAATACATCCGCAGAAGTACCTGAAATGATTTCAGTACCGGCACGCAGGAAACCTCCCCAGTTCAGTCCCAATGCAATTGCCGCGAAAACAATACAGCCTGTCACAGCGAAACGCATGTAATATGACAGGGTGATAAGATGCAGATTACATCTCTCAAGGGTTCTTTCCGCAAGGATACGCAGGACTGCTGACAAGGCGAATGCGATTGCAGGAGCTGCCACGAATGACAGAAGAACAGGATAGTCCATCTCATAGCCGGCACTGAGAAGGCAAGCCTGAAATCCGCCAAGTACCGCGTAGACAGCAGAGCCGTTGACAGAAAACAGCTTGAGCACCAGCAGGATGATAAGCGACGAAAGAAGGATGATCATCAGAGACTGGGAGTCGAGATCACCGGCAAAACCGGCAGGCTGGACGATACGGTTACCGACGGCAAAAGTAAATGCAACTGCAGCAAGAAGTACCACCGATACGACAATCTTGAACGCGGACCGCCTCAAGGCACATGTTGGCACATATATTCCGAAAAGCACCGGATACTCGTTCGCAAAGAACCAGAAAGCCGATACGGCAAGGAACAATATGAGGCAGATCACGGTCATTTTACATCGTTCTTCTTATTGCCATTACCGCAAGCTGGTCAGCCACGTTTTCAGCAGCTTTCGATAGGTTCTCGATGTGCAGGGCGAAATAACGCAGATGGAACTTTTCACTCAGCTTGAGGGAAGTCATATTGTGGAATACCGTACGTTTGATCGTCTGGGAATACTTGACAGCCTCCTTTTCATAGAAATAGGCACGGCTGATCTTGTCAGGAACAGTCTCGGGAGACTTGAAATACGCCTTGGCGGCAGGAACTACCGCTTCGACTGCAAGAGTAGAGAACTCGGTAAGTTTCATGAACTCCGGATTCAGCTCCGAAGGTATGAAAGGGGTCTCTATTTCAAACTGGAAAAGGCTGTCATAGAGGATGCCGGTAATGTTTCGCGTCTTCTCGAACAGACGCATGATGTCTCCTCTTGAGCGGACCAGAGCAGTCTGGATATAAAGGGCATTTTCGATCTCCCTTCTCAAGACTTCGGTCTCGCTCTCAAGCGCAGACATCTTCTTGAGATTCTCATTGAAATCCGCTTTGTTTGAATACAGATAGTTTCTGACTCCGTCCTTGAACACCAGGACTGCCTGGTCCATCAGATCGAAATATCTGTCGATATCCTCTATAAGCTTGTTTGATTTCCTTTTTCCGAACATTTTTCTTTGACTATATACATAGCAAAGGTATAATTATTTACGGATAATTTGGTTGTAGAGGAAGGAGCATAGAAATCAACAAGAAATGTAGAGGGACTCAAAACCATGTCTTTTAGCCTGATAATCACTATTTTAAGTGACACAAGAACCATATTGTTCAAGAAGCTTGTAGAGAGGAATTGTAGAGGTTTTTTTTAGAATACGATCAGGGGCTTTCACCTCTCGGCGAAAGCCCCTTTCGAACTATAACCCTATTATTAACAACTAAACTAACCGCTTTAGAGTAATTGCAAAGGGTATGCCAAAATTACTTTTTCCTGGAAGACTTACGAGCTTTTTTCTTGGATTCCTGGATCGCCTTGCGGACCTTTTCCTTTCGTGCGACCTTGTTGATGCCGACGGTCACATTGTCGAAAGAGCCGTCTTCGCCCTTGATGAACGAGGTTCCGCGTCCATGCTCGTAATCGATGCGGTCGAACACTCTTTCTTCGAGTCCGGTCTCGATAAGTTCATAGTCTAGAAGTTTCTGCTCGAGATTGGTCTTCTTGACGCGGATACGTACGGGATCTCCGAGATTGTAGACAACTCCGGAACGTCTTCCCACCAGCCTGTATCTGTCAGGATCGAATTCGAAGAAGTCGCTGCGGATATCCCTCAGCGCCACCATACCTTCGATCATGGTAGGCTCGATCTCCACATACATTCCCCATTCGGTAAGTCCCGAAACATGTCCTCCGAAGGTATAGCCGACCTTGTCTTCCATGAACTCGACAAGCTTGTATTTGATGCTCGCCCTTTCAGCTTCCGCAGCCACGATCTCGCGTTCGGTTGCATATTTGCACATCTTGTCATAGGTTTCCTGCTTTGCCGAGGCTCCGCCTGAGAGATAATGCTCGAGAAGCCTGTGCACAAGCATGTCCGGATAGCGTCTGATCGGAGAGGTGAAGTGCGTATAGTATTTGAATGCAAGTCCGTAATGACCGAGGTTTTCGGTATCATAACGGGCCTTGGCCATGGTCCTGAGAGACAGGAGTTCGATAGCGTTATATTCCGGAGTATCCTTTGCTGCGGCGAACAATGCGTTCAGTTCCTTCGAGATGTCCTTTCCGCTGTTCGTCGGTCCCATCTTGTATCCGAAATTGCCGATGAAGCTGCGGAGGCTCTCGACCTTTTCCTGGTTCGGTTCGTCATGGACACGATAGACAAAGGTCTTCTTTGCCTTGGCCACGAATTCGGCTACAGTCCTGTTGGCGAGAAGCATGAATTCCTCTATCAGCCAGTTTGCCTCCTTGGTAACTTTCTGATAGACATTTACCGGCTTGCCCTTTTCGTCGACCTCGACCTTCATCTCCGGACGGTCGAAACTGATTGCTCCGCTTGCAAAACGCTTCTTGCGGAGTTTGGTTGCAAGAGAATGAAGGACAAGCACAGCCTGCTTGATTTCCTCTGAAACACCTTCGTGGGATGCCTTAGGTCCGGCTTCGATTATCGCCTGGGCATCTTCATATGCGAACCTGTGGTCCGAATAGATCACGGTCTTGCCGAACCACTGACCGGCGATCCTGCCGAGAGGAGTGATTTCAAATACCGCCGAGAAGGTCAGCTTCTCTTCATTCGGACGGAGGGAGCAGAGCTTGTTGCAGAGCTTCTCGGGAAGCATAGGGACTGTCCTGTCCACAAGATATACGGATGTTCCTCGGCTTCTGGCCTCTTCGTCGACCACCGAGCCCGGGCGCACATAATGGGTAACGTCCGCGATATGGACTCCAACTTCATAATTGCCGTTTTCCAGTCTGCGGAACGACAGGGCGTCATCGAAGTCCTTGGCATCCGCCGGGTCTATGGTAAAGGTCAGGACATTGCGGAAGTCTCGACGGCCTGCAATATCTTCTGCGGTTATTTCCTCCGATATCCTGTCCGCTGCGTTGGCGACCTCGGACTCGAACCTGTACGGAAGCGCATATTCGGCAAGGATGGCATGCATCTCGGTATCATTGTCACCTGGTTCACCGAGCACATCGACGATATGTCCCCGAGGGTTCATCTCGCTTCGAGGCCAGTCGTCCACAACGGCCGCCACCTTCATTCCCGAACGGACAAGCAGCTCTCTGCGGCCGTAGCCGTCCTCTCCGGGCTCGAATACGCCATGGACAGAGAACACATCTTCTTCCGGCAACGGCTTCAGCCATCCGGTCTCGTCCTTCGGCTCAGCCATCGACTGCCCCTTCACCTTATGCCTGCGGTAGCGGGACTTGTCGCTTTCGGTAAACGGAATCGTGATATCATATGGCATGAACCTGCTCTGCATGAGCACCCATGCCTGGTTTCCTACGATGTGGAGTATGCCGATGAACGGCTTCGGCGAGCGCTGGATTATCGCAACAACCTCTCCTTCCCTGCGCTGCCGGTCTGTCTTCTCGCGGGTCACGGACACACGCACCGTATCCCCGTTGAGAGCTCCACGGGTCTTGGATGCCTTTACGAAAACATCATCTTCCTCTCCTTCGACGATTATGAAGGCGTAACCTTCACGGGTCATCTGCACCCTTCCTTCAACCAACGGGAAGGACTTTCTTTCCTTTTTTCTTCCATCACGTCCACGACCGTGGGATTTTCTTTTTCCTGCCATATCAATTGTTCAAAAATTCACACAAATTTAAGCATATTTATTAATAATAAACGCGCGATTTAAAGTATCTTTGCAAGTCAGTGTACCTATAATAATAGTATAACTATCAAAAACTCTATGAAACACACGGTTGCCGCCATCATTATTCTCTGCGGTCTGCTTCTGACCGCATGCAAGGAAGTAACAAAGAGCACTCCAAATGAGGAGAATCTTTACGAAACTCTCGAAATCAGCTTGAGCAACAGGACGCTTAACACGACCTATTCCGCAGCTATCAGCGGAGTACAGACCGTCGAAATCCGTCCTCAGGTAAGCGGAATGATTACAGAAATCATGATCGAAGAGGGAGAAAGCGTAAGCAAGGACCAGGTCCTCTTCGTCATCGACCAGACCCCTTACAAGGCGGCGTATGAGATCGCTGTCGCAAATGTGAAGAGTGCGGAAGCAGCTCTTTCCACCGCACAGCTCATCCTCAAGAGCAACCAGGACCTTTACAATCAGGATGTGGTTTCGGAATTCGACCTGATGACGGCAAAGAATGACCTTATCGAGGCAGAGGCAAGGCTTGCGCTCTGCAAGGCTGAAGAGGTCAATGCCAGCAACAACCTTTCATATACAGAAGTCCGTTCGCCGGTAAATGGTGTAGCATCAATGATTCCGTACCGTGTCGGAGCTCTCGTAAGCAGCGCAATAACCCAGCCGCTTGTCACCGTTTCCGACGACAGCCGCGTCTATGCCTATTTCTCTATGGCGGAGAACCAGATGCTTGATATGGTCCAGCAGTACGGTTCGTTGAACAACGCGATCAGACAGATGCCTGAAGTAGAGCTCATCATGAGCAACGGACAGAAATACGAGCATACCGGAAAGATCAATGCTATCAGCGGTACAATCAGCGAGAGCACCGGTGCAGTCAGCCTCAGAGCCGTGTTCAACAACCGCAACCACCTTCTCCGCAACGGAGGAAGCGGAACCATCAGCATTCCTGTAACCCTCAGCAATGCAATCGTGATCCCGCAGGCTGCCACTTACGAACTTCAGGACCGTGTGTTCGTATACAAGGTGGTGGACGGCAAGGCATCTTCAACAGAGATCCGCATAGATCCGCATAACAACGGTATAGAGTACATTGTGACTGACGGACTTCTGGTAGGCGACATCATCGTTGCCGAAGGAGCCGGTCTCATCAAGGAAGGAACACCTATCAAAAGCAAAGTCAAGGAGGAGGCAGAATAATGAACGTAAAGACATTCATTGACCGTCCGATCTTTGCCGGAGTAATCTCCGTGATGATACTCCTTGTCGGTTTCATCGGTCTCACACAGCTGCCGGTAGAGCAGTTTCCGGAAATCGCACCTCCTACCGTAAGCGTTTCCGCAGCATATGCGGGAGCGAATGCTGAGACTGTGCAGAAGAGTGTGCTCGTGCCGCTCGAAGAGGCCATCAACGGTGTCGAGGACATGATGTACATGGTATCGTCAGCGACCAACAGCGGCTCTGCCAGCATCACCATCTACTTCCGCCAGGGCACTGACGGAGACATGGCTATGGTCAATGTGCAGAACCGTATCGCATCGGCACAGAGCCTTCTTCCAGCAGAGGTTACACGAAGCGGCGTGACAGTGCGCAAGCGTCAGACCAGCCGCATCAAGACTTTCGCTGTTTACAGCCCTGACAATTCATTCGACCGCAAATTTATCGTCAATTACCTGAAGATCAACATCGAGCCAAGACTTTCGCGTGTGGCGGGAGTCGGCGAAGTCGATGTGCGAGGAGGTGACTACTCGCTCCGTATCTGGCTGGATCCGGGAAAGATGGCGAAATACGGACTCATGCCGTCCGACATATCTGCAGTACTTGCCGAGCAGAACCTCGAGGCTCCGACAGGTACGCTGGGTGCCGAGTCTGCGAACACTTTCCGATATGTACTCAAGTACAGGGGAAGATATGAGAATGTGACCGACTACGAGAACTTCGTGATCCGTGCGGAAAGCAACGGTACAGTGCTCAGACTGAAGGATGT
>JAFVMQ010000078.1 GCA_017506825.1 Bacteroidales bacterium | reverse complement strand
GTTCCTGAGCAACCATCTTTCGAGACATGAGGGTGTGATCGGAGTCTATCTCGATCTGAACGATGACCTCATGCCTGCCATAAGCGTAAGATTTGCGGAGCCGATGACCGAGGAGAAGCTTTGGGAGCTTATGACCATGGAGACATGGACCATTACCTATAAGGCAGATGATGTGCGAGAGGAGGGAGCGAAGCTTAGCTTCAAGACTCCGGGAAAGGTTTATAAATATAGTCTCTGATAATTAACAATCATCTTATTGATTGGAATAGTATTAATTATATTGTATGAAATACAGACTATTTATTACTGCAGCAGCGAGTACTCTTGTGTGGCTTTCGAGCAGTGTGATGGCGAAGGCGGATGAGGGAATGTGGATGATCAATGCGATCGACGCAGCTCTCGAGAAGAAGATGGTCGAGAGAGGACTTGAACTTTCTGCAGGAGAGATATACAATGCAGACGCACCAGGCTCTTCGGTGGCAGACGCTGTTGTTTCGATGGCCTTCGGATGTACCGGAAGCATGATTTCGGACAACGGTCTGCTGATTACCAACCACCACTGCGCATATTCGGATGTACATGGACTGAGCACCCCGGAGCACAATTACCTTGAAGACGGATTCTGGGCAATGAAGGCTGATGAAGAGGTCAATATTGCGGGCAAGAGCGTCTACTTCCTCAAGAGGGTTCTTGATGTTACTGACGAAGTTCTTAAGCTTCAGGCAGACCTGACCGCTGAGGGCAAGCCTGCAGGAAGCCGCAAGCTCAGCCATCTTATGGAGCAGAAATACAAAGAGGAAACAGGTCTTGACGCATGGCTTTCTTCAATGTGGAGAGGGTCGAAATACTATATGGCTCTTTACGAAGTCTACAGCGACGTACGCCTTGTTGCAGCACCTCCTGTATCATCGGCTGCCTTCGGAGGTGACATAGACAACTGGGAATGGCCTCAGCATAAATGTGATTTTGCCCTTTACCGAGTCTATACCGCACCTGACGGATCTCCAGCAGAATATTCGAAGGACAATGTTCCGATGAAGCCGGCACGCAAACTTTCTATTTCACTCGACGGATACAAGGCCGGAGACTATACGATGATTCTCGGATATCCCGGCAGCACAAACCGCTACTGCAGCTCATTCGAGACCGATTTCAATGAAACATTGAAGCACCCGGTCAACAATGCGATCAGGGCAAGGCAGATGGAGATAATCAAGGGATGGATGGATGCCGATCCCGAGATCAGACTGAAATATTCTGACTACTTCTTCAGTCTCAGCAATATGCAGGAGTGCTTCAGCGGGGAGCAGGAGTGCTTCGAAAGATTCGATGTCGTCGAGAAGAAGGAAGACATAGAAAAAGATCTTCAGGCCTGGATAGATGCCGATCCGGAGAGAAAGGCTAAGTGGGGCAACCTTCTTGACGAGCTAAGAAAGAAATATCTCGCTGTAAGGGATATAGAAAAGAACTCTTATTATTTCCGCGAGACCATGATACGCGGTTCGCAGCTTGCCCTGATAATGCGCAGGGCACACAATCCGCGCAACACTGCCGGAACCGGAGAGAAGATGCTGGAGAAATATGGAGAGATCGATCTGCGTCTCGAGAAGGAACTGCTCGAATATGCTGTCGGCGTTTTTGTCAACAATCTTGATCCGGTCTTTCTCAGCCAGTGGCAGAAAGATGTCATAGCGGATTTCAGCAGAGACGGAGAATGCGACGTCAAAGCACTTACAGATGCTTTGTGGAACAGCAGTATCTTCACTTCCGAAGAAGGCATCGCCCGACTCGGAAGAAAGGAAGTTCCTAATGAGGAGATTGTAGCTGATTCTTTATGCCGGTTCGTGATGGACGTGAAGTCAACGGCATTCAACGATGCTCAGAAAGAGATCGAAGGCACTCCGACCATTCTTGAGCTCAAGAAGGAATATACCCATGCACTCTATCAGATGAGGTTGGAGAAAGGTATCGTACAGTATCCGGACGCCAACTCTACCATGAGGATAACCTACGGAACCGTAGGCGGTTTCGAGCCGCGCGACGGAGTCATCTGTGACTGGAAGACGACTCCTTCCGGAATCCTGGAGAAGTATCAGCCAGGAGATTTCGACTTTACGCTGAACGACCGCCAGTATCTTCTTTATCGAAAGGGTGACTGGGGACGTTGGGGTTTCGGACCGGACTGCAGGGACATGTATGTGAATTTCCTGACCGACAATGACATCACCGGCGGCAACTCAGGAAGTCCAGTGCTGAATTCGCGCGGAGAGCTTATCGGACTCGCCTTCGACGGCAACAAGGAGTCTCTCGCCAGCGACGCATGGTTCACTCCGGGGTACAACAAATGCGTATGTGTCGACATCCGCTTCATCCTCTGGACCCTCGACCGCTACGCCGGCATGACCCGCATCATCGAAGAACTGGGACTGTAGGCCTGACAATGAGAAATCGCCTGCGACAGATGCCGCAGGCGATTTAATGTAAACTGCTGAATAGCAAAAGGTTACTTGTCGCGGACGATGATCTGGCCGTCCTGGACATCGACGAGGATGACTGAGTCGCGACGTAC
>JAFVMQ010000077.1 GCA_017506825.1 Bacteroidales bacterium | reverse complement strand
GGGATAGTCCGATATGTAACTGACGGAAAACCGCTTCCTTGCGGTGCTTCTTCCCCTCGGTGTTCATAGCAAAGACACTGCTGATCCAGCAGTGTCTTTGTCTCTTTAAGAGAAATTCGTACTGAATTTTCTATGATTGGTTTTTTAGCAATTGAGATGAGTATATTAAAGTATTCTGATAATTCTTTGATAAAAATGAATACAATACAAGCGTTAAAAAAGTGTATTCAAATTGATTTTTCTGAATACACTTTATTTTTGAATACGTTGATAAGATATCATAACTTATATCTGTCAGATTTAATTTTTCCACTCTATTATCCATTTGTATAGTCTTACACAATATGCAATAACTAAAGGGACTGGCGTCGCAAGTAGCCACAAGATAGCATCTTCATCCCAAAAAAATGATAAAAGCAAGGATAATATCAAGATAGGTATGAATCCTTTTAATAACCAAGAAAAAATGAAGTAAAGTTCATTTGCAATTTTTCTTTTAGTGGAATCTTTCATATTATATGACGATTGGTTTGCGTTTACAAATATAAATAAAAGTATTGAAATAGCATATATACATTTCTCCACCTTGGTAATAGAGTGATTTTGTAAATTGTTTTCGTGAATTTGCCGAATAAGACTATCAATGTCAGCGACTTGATTAACCTTAAACGTGGTAGTTTCTGTGTCAGAACATAGGCGTAGGACAGTCCGTTACGAAAAATTTCTCCACTATCTTGACATTTTTCAATGTTAAACTATATTTATTATATAGACTATGATATTCATTTTGACTTGTAGTCTATTGTTCGCGATAGCGTAGCGAACGCGAACTTCAATAATAAAGTATAAAAACGAATTTGACTATGGTACAACCACAGAAACGTATTTACAGAAACGATGTCTCACAGCAGACACGTGAGAAACAGAGCATCGCCCACCAAGGACGAAAGCACTCGAATGACACCAAGCAGAAGATAAGCAAAGCGATGTGCGACTATTGGGCGAAATTACCGATGAAACCGATAGATAATAACGACACCTCAACGACTGACATCTATGGCAAGGAGAGTTGATTGGGCTGTTAATGTTGATAAACTGCGTGTATGCTTTACGATGCCCGAGAACCTTTATTCCTATCTCAACGAGCATTATACGCAGTATGACGAATTAACCAACGCCCGTATTTTGGACGAAGATGATTTTAGCCTTGTATTCGTTGAAGATCACCTCGTAGCGACGCAAGTTTTTGAACGGAATTCCTTGCGTCACAGCTACAGTCGCTGTGCCCCTCTCTCACCTGGGATTTCGTCGCTTCGCTCCGACATCCCCTGCCGCCTGCGGCGGGCTTTGCAAACGAGCAAGAAAAAGCACCATCGAGTTAACTCGTGGTGCTTTTTCTTGCTCGTTTGCGGTGAGAGGGGGATTCGAACCCCCGGTACGGTTACCCGTACGTCAGTTTAGCAAACTGGTGGTTTCAGCCACTCACCCATCTCACCAAAACTGACCCGTTTTCTCTAACGGGACTGCAAATATACAAAGAATTTATTGTTTTGCAACTTTTCTTTCTTATTTGTTTCACAGATCGGACATTATCATTGACGGGGGAAGAGATTGCTCCAGCAGATGTCTCATCTTCAGAAAGTATTGTGCAGTATGCTGATAGAACATCATATAGCCTTCGCAGAGGGTGTTCAATCCAGGCTGACCGTCAAGGGTGTGTTCGAACCTGTGCTTGGGACATTCTCCGTGGCATAAACCAAAATATCTGCAATTCAGACACTTCTCCGGCAGAGATCCATGTTTTTCGAAGCCGAAACGAGACTGAGACCTGACCATATCCGCCAAAGACTGATTGCTGACATTGCCAAGCCTGTAGTCCTTGTATACAAAATGGTCGCATGGGTAAACATCACCGTTGTGCTCTATCACGGGATTTCCCCCGCAGACATCGCAGTAGACACAGATTCCAGGAGAGACGCCGCACCAGTTCGCCAGTGTCGCATCAAAGAGATTCACAAAATACTCACCGACATCATTCCTTACCCATACATCAAAGATATCGCACATGAATTGTCCGAATCCTGCAGCTGACACGGACCAAGGGGCAAGATATGCACCCTCCTCCCGAGGTCCTGCAATGCAAGGTCTGGCACCATCTTCATCCGGAACACGGATATGCTCCACCACAGGCATGAACTGCATGTATCTACTGCCTACAGACTTCAGAAAAGAATAGACTTCCTTTCCCCTTCCTTCACTTGCTCTATTGACCGTCGTCATCGTATTGAAGCGGACTCCTGACCGGTGAAGACACATGATACCTGCCATTACCTTGTCAAACGATGGTCTTCCGCCCTTGTCCTTCCTGAACCTGTCATGCAGATCCGCAGGACCATCTATCGAGATACCGACCAGAAAGTCATTCTCCTTAAGAAATGCCGCCCAACGGGGAGTGATGAGAGTACCGTTGGTCTGGAGGGTATTGTTCACCTTTCTTCCGTCTGCATATCTTTCCTGAAGAGCAAGCGCCTTTCTGAAAAAATCCAGACCGGCAGCCAGAGGCTCACCTCCGTGCCATTCAAAGGTGATCTCTTCCGACTCGTTAGACCTTATAGACTCAGATATGACCTTCTCAAGAACCTCGTCACTCATCAGCGCAGTCTCCCCACCATAAATTCCGGACTTGTCAAGATAATAACAATATGCACAATCAAGATTGCACAAGGATCCTACCGGTTTGACCATGACATTGAAAGCCACAGGACCGGAAAGTCTCATTGCATCAAGAAAAGAAAGCGTATGTCCATGCGGAATATCCATGTATCTGCAATTAAGTGTGTAAATATACTGAAAATTAAAAAGTGTTCTTAAATTTGCATGCATATATTCCCCCTCCCACATACATGAATAACAAGGATATCCAGATAGTATTTGCAAGTGCTCTTGCAGCATCAGCTATAAGCTCATGTTCCAGCGATTCTGATGACAGGCAGCATATGAACGTCATCTATATCATGTGCGACGACCACTCTTACCAGACCATCAGCGCCTATAACAGGACGCTTATGCATACTCCGAACATCGACAGATTGAGCGATGAAGGCTACCGTTTTACCAACAGTTTTGTCGCAAACTCATTGAGCGGACCTTCGAGAGCATGCCTTCTGACCGGCAAGCACAGTCATATGAACGGATTCACAAACAATGAACACGGGGTGTTTGACAACACGCAGATGACTTTTCCCAAGCTTCTTCAAAAGAACGGCTATGAGACTGCTGTCGTTGGAAAATGGCACCTTGTCACAGAACCTTCAGGATTCACCCATTGGGACATACTTGACGGACAAGGGGAATACTATCAGCCTGTATTCATCTGCAACGGAGACACCCTCCTCAGACAGGGGTACGTCACCGAGGTCATAACAGAACAGGCGATCGACTGGATGAAGAACAAGAGGGACAAGAAAAAGCCTTTCTGTCTGATGATACATCATAAGGCTCCTCACAGATCGTGGATGCCTGACACACAGGATCTCGGAAGCTATGACCACGTTGATTTTCCGCTGCCGGAGACATTTGATGACAATTACCAAGGCCGCACAGCCGCACTTCTCCAGGAAATGAGCATCGCAGACGACATGAATCCTGCTTACGATCTGAAGATGGCGGATAAAGATGGCAAACTTGTTGAACCTCGCTGGAGATGGACATTGGGAATGTATCGCGGAGGCACAGAAGAAGGTGACGAACTGAAAGCGGGCAGAATGGACCACGTCCAGCAGAAGGCGTGGAACGAATATTACGACCCTATCATCGAAAGATTCAGACAGGACAGACTTGAAGGAAAAGACCTTGCTGTCTGGAAATACCAGAGATATCTGAAGGATTACTGCAGCGTCATAAATTCCGTAGACAGGAATGTTGGGAAGATCTATGAATATCTGAAAAACGAAGGACTGCTGGAAAACACGATGATCATATACACATCGGATCAGGGATTCTTTATGGGAGAACACGGCTTCTTCGACAAGAGGTTCATGTACGAAGAAAGCTTCAGAACACCCCTTGTCATACGTCTTCCTGACAAGCTTGGAAGGAAACGTCCGGCTAAAAGCAGCAAGCTGGTATATGGTCCTGACTTCGGCAAAGGCAGCCACGACATATCAGAGTTTGTGCAGAACATAGACCTCGCTCCGACTATTCTTGAATATGCCGGAGTCAGCATTCCCGAGGAGATACAGGGAGAGAGTTTTCTCGGGCTCATGACAGGTACTCCGGCAGAAAAAATGAAGACAGATACCGGCGAAGGATGGAGGGATGCTCTCTATTACCATTATTACGAATATCCTGCAGAGCATGCTGTCAGACGCCATTACGGAATCCGTACGGAGAGGTATTCCCTCATGCACTTCTACAACGATATCGACTGCTGGGAATTATACGATCTGAAAAAAGATCCTCTCCAGATCAGGAATATCTATGGTACACCTGAAGCTGAAGATATCCTTCCGGAATTGATGGAAAAACTTCACAAGCTGCAGAAACAATACGAAGACCCCATATAGAAAATCGCCTGCGTCATTTGACACAGGCGATTTTTCCAATTGATTGACAATGAGCTTACTGCTTTGCTATATTCTCGCGCATTTCAGTATCGGCCTGGATATTCTTCATCTTATAATAATCCATGATACCGAGATTTCCGTTGCGGAAAGCTTCTGCCATTGCGAGAGGAACCTCGGCTTCCGCCTCGATCACGCGGGCACGGGCTTCTTGTGCCTTTGCCTTCATTTCCTGCTCGAGAGCTACAGCCATTGCACGACGTTCCTCTGCACGAGCCTGGGCAATGTTCTTGTCAGCTTCAGCCTGGTCCATCTGGAGAACTGCTCCGATATTCTTTCCTATGTCGATATCCGCAATGTCGATAGAGAGGATCTCGAATGCTGTTCCCGCATCAAGTCCCTTGTTAAGAACGACTTTAGAAATGCTGTCCGGGTTCTCAAGAACGAGCTTGTGGCTCTCAGCCGAACCGATTGAAGATACTATACCCTCACCGACGCGGGCAAGAACAGTCTCTTCTCCTGCACCTCCGACGAGCTGCTTGATGTTAGCACGCACAGTCACACGCGCCTTGGCGATAAGCTGGATACCATCCTTTGCCACAGCTGTAACAGGAGGTGTGTTGATTACCTTAGGGTTTACCGACATCTGAACAGCCTCGAACACGTCACGACCAGCGAGATCGATTGCCGCAGCCATCTTGAAATCGAGAGAAATATTTGCCTTGTCGGCAGAAATGAGGGCGTTCACTACTTTAGGGACATTACCCTTTGCAAGATAATGGGCTTCAAGCTCATTCGCATAAAGAGTAAGACCTGCCTTTGTACCTGTAACCATCGCCATCACGATAGTATTAGGTGAAACACCCCTCCAGCGCATGAGGACGAGCTGGATAAGAGAGATGCGGACTCCGGAAATCAATGCCTGGAACCAGAGAGTTACCGGGAAGAACCAGAGGAAGATCACAAGACCGACGATTGCGACTGCGATCCAAACGATAATCATAGCGTTCATAATATTGTTGTTTGATTGTTATGTTAAAGTTCCTCACCTACGGTCTCTACGAAGATCTTGTTCTCTTCGATTAGGACAACCCTGACATCCTTGCCGGGATCGATCATTCCTTCAAGAGCCTTGACCTCGACGGAAACATCCCCAAAGCGGACATTACCCATCGGAGCGAGTCGGGTCAGGGTAACACCCTTGTCACCTACCGCAACTACCACCGATTCAGAAGGGACCGCCTTTGAAGTGATGTTTGTTTCAAGAGAGAGCCTCTTCCATGTCTTTGCCCTGAGCACCCAGACAGACAGAGCCACTATCAGCACGGCATTGACTGCTGTCACGACAGCTCCGGCAGTCGTTCCCATCTGATCAAAGGCATAATAGCAGGAACCGCCCATAGAAACCAATCCCAGAATCCCGGCAAAACCAACTCCAGGTATGATAAGGATCTCAGCGAAAATCAGCACGAGACCGACAAGTATCAAAGTAATTATAAATCCCATAATCCATTAATATTGAGGTAATTCTATACATTCAGTATTCCTTTCACCCATAGCACGGATGAAGCCTGCAAGTTCTTCGGCCTTGTCATGGTCTGCAAACGGACCGACAACATAGACGACTGTACTATCCTCCTTCTCAACACGGGAAATATCCTTTCCCGGAGCCTGCTGCCTTATTCCTTCTGCAAGAATCATATCAAGATCGGCTGTTGTTATCCTGATCTCATACAGCGACGGCTTCCTGTTTTCCGCTTCAATTGTCTTGGCCTTGCTTATCGGAACTTCTTCACCGTCATTGAATGCCGTAATGAATGCACTTCTGAAACCTGCCTTCTTGACTGAATTCAGGTTGGCAAGGACATCATTGTATGTTCTGAAGACGCCGACCCTGTAGACATAGCGCCCGTTGGAAGTCTCCGTCTCGAATACCGGACTCAGACCTTTAAGATTTGCCAGTGTTGCCTTGGTTCCGAGAGAAAACATCTGGATCTGATATACGAGTCCTTCCGGCAAGGTGTTATCCTCTGCAAACTGACCCTCGTCCAGAATCTTGAAGGAATAGTCGAAAGCCGGCTCAGGCTCCTGCATCTTCAAAGCCAACGGCTCGCCCGGATTCTGTCTGGTAAAGGCATAATCAACCGTCTGGCTTGCAATCTCCCTGTCAGCTTCCTGCAGAAGCTTGTCGGGGTCGATGACGACTCCGCTGAACAGGAACTCCATCTCGATCTTGTGCAGCTGCTCTGTAGCTCTGGCAAGAGAATCCTGAAGAGCCGGCAGACGGCTCTCGTTTCCTGCCAACGCATAGGCGATACTGTCATTGAGCATCCTGACCTCCGCCATCTTGTCCATATACCTGCGGGTATCCATGTTTTCCGGAATATCCGTATCGATCTCGACATTTTCCGAACTCTGATATGAATCCGACAGGTTCATTGCAGCGATTTCGATCAGTTCCTCAGGAGTGTCGACAAGGTGTCTGACAGGTATGTCATCATATTCAAGGACATATACCCATACGCTGTCTTTAGAGCAGTCCCTGTTGGAAGCAAAAACGGAATATTCGCCGTCTTCCGTATCTATATACAGGAAATCATCCGCAGGCGAAGAATACGGGAAACCCATATTGACAGGTTCGGACCAGTCATTGACTTCATCATCCCACTCGGATACATAGATATCAAAACCGCCTATTCCGTAAAGTCCGTCAGAAGAAAAGAACATCTTGCTTCCATCGGGAGAAAGCATAGGATAAATCTCATCGGAAGTGGATGTCAGATGCTCGTTAAGAAGAGCAGGAACCGTCCATAAAGTATCCTGATACTCGGTCTTGTAAAGGTTTCTTACACCATCAGCATCCGCTGCAGACCAGTAGATGGGATCCATATTCTCAGGAATATAAGCCGCTTTTGCAAAAGCATGGACAGTACTGTCAAGCTGATACGGGACAGTTCTCCAGTTTCCTTCAGGAAGAGGATAGTAGAGGTAGAAATCCTCAACTGAAAACTTATGCTTTGCGACCACTCTCGGAATATATACGAAATCCATCATGCTCAATCCGTTTTCAGCCATCAGCAGCCTGTCGCTTATATCGAGACGCAGAAGAGAATCATCAACGGTCATCAGGGAATCAACGAACATCTCCATCGCTGATTCATAAGCCTCGCATGCATCCTCGAAACGGTACTCGTAACGGAGATCATCACCCCTGCGCATTTCAGCAAGAGCCTTCTCTGTCTGAGCTTTTACAGCGACAGACATAGACAGCAACACCAACAGGGTAATTATCCTTACCGCTACGTTTCTCCTACTCATTTCTTGTTTACACTCGTTATCAGCCTACAAAAATACGAAATAATTACATATTCTTGTGATAAAAAGTCGATAAAACCAGACAGTTTCTTCATTTATAAGAAAAAAGTCGTAAATTTGTGCCCTATTTTGCGGATGCTATATACAGCGGTATGGAAATCCGGAAATAACTGATAACAAATATCATTAAAACAATACAATTATTATGCAAAGTAAAGGTGCAATCAGATTTGTAGCGATTCTTCTTTTGCTCGCATCTCTCTGGCAGCTTTCTTTTACTCTTGTAACCAACAGACAGGAGAAGAAGGCTGAGAAATATGCTGAAGCAAAGGCAGAGGCTGCAATGCAGACAGCCGCATTCGGCAAGGTTGCCGAGGCGGACAGAGCCTTCTACCTCGACTCACTCAAGAAGACCGAGAACAGAAGGTACATCGATTCAATCTCATCAGAGAAGATTTATTTCGGCTACACTTACAAGGACGTAAAGGCTAAGGCTATCAACCTCGGTCTCGACCTTAAGGGTGGTATGAACGTAATGCTTCAGGTACAGCTCAAGGACCTCGTTAAGGCTCTTGCAGGCGGAAACGAAGCAACTGAGTTTACAAAAGCACTTGCCCTTGCAGAAGAGCGTAGCGTAAACTCACGTCAGGACTACATCACCCTCTTCGCAGAAGCTTGGGAGGAGACAGCAAACGGAATGCCTCTCGCTCAGATCTTCGGAACATACGAAATGAGGGACAAGATCGGACCTGAGTCTACAAACGCAGAGGTTATCGAGGTGATCAGAGGTGAGGCTGAGAGCGCAATCTCTAACTCATTCAACGTCCTCAGAAACCGTATCGACCGCTTCGGTGTGACTCAGCCTAATATCCAGAAGCTCGGAAACAGCGGACGTATCCTTGTGGAGCTTCCGGGAGTCAAGGAGCCTGAGCGTGTAAGAAAGCTCCTTCAGGGAACAGCTTCCCTCGAGTTCTGGGCAACTTATGACAATGTTGAGATTGAACCATATCTCGCAGAAGCAAATGCTACTCTTGCAGAACTTTTCGCTGACACAGAAGTTGCTGTAGAGGAAGCACCTGCTGCTGAAGGAGAAGACCTTCTCGCAGAGGAGCTCAAGCAGGCAGAGAACGACGCTGCTGCTGAAGCTGCTTACATGAAGCAGAACCCTCTCTTCTCGGTTCTCCAGCCTTCAGCCGCAAGAGGATATGCTTGCATCGGTTATGCACACTACGCTGACACTGCGACTATCAACAAGTATTTCGCAATGCCGCAGATCAAGCAGCTCTTCCCACCTGAATTCAAGCCGATGTGGACAGTAAAGGCATCTGCAATGGATCCTAACGAGAACATCTTCGAGCTCGTTGCCATCAAGGCTACTTCACGCGACGGAAAGGCACCTCTCGACGGTGGTGTTGTTACTGACGCGCGCGTACAATATGGTAATACAGGCGGATCACCAGAGGTTTCCATGTCAATGAACGCTGAAGGCGCGAACATCTGGGCAAGAATGACAAAAGACAATATCGGCAAGCAGATCGCTATCGTTCTCGATGGTATGGTATATTCATATCCTAACGTACAGTCAGAGATCACAGGCGGTAGCTCGCAGATCACAGGTAACTTCACCCTCGAGGAGGCAGAAGACCTTGCAAACGTACTCAAGTCAGGTAAGCTCCCTGCACCGGCAACTATCATCCAGGAGCAGGTTGTGGGACCTTCACTCGGAGCTGAGTCTATCAACGCTGGTCTCATCTCATTCGTGATCGCATTCCTCCTTGTACTCCTTTACATGATCCTCTTCTATCAGGGAGCAGGTCTCGTTGCTGACATCGCCCTCCTGTGCAACGTTGTGCTTCTTTTCGGAACACTCGTTTCATTCGGCGCTGTACTTACACTCCCAGGTATCGCAGGTCTCGTGCTGACTCTCGGTATGGCTGTGGATGCTAATGTGATCATCTACGAGCGCGTCAAGGAAGAGCTTCGCGCAGGCAAGGGTCTCAGCAAGGCAATCGCTGACGGTTACTCAAATGCTTACTCGGCTATCATCGACGGTCAGTTCACAACATTCCTCACAGGTCTCGTACTCTTCTTCTTCGGATCAGGTCCTGTACAGGGATTCGCAACTACCCTCATCATCGGTATCATCACTTCTGTCCTCACATCTGTATTCATCACAAGAATCATCTTCGATGACAGAGTATCAAAGGGCAAGAACATCACATTCGACAACAAGGTTACAAGAAACTTCCTCCAGAACACTCATGTTGACTTCATCGGCAAGAAGAAGATCGCTTACATCGTTTCTGGCGCACTCATCCTCATCTCTCTCGTTTCTATCTTCACCAAGGGCTTCACATACGGTGTAGACTTCACTGGTGGACGTACATACGTTGTAAGATTCGACAAGTCTGTAACAGCAGAAGAGGTTCGTGCTGCAGCTATCGCAGAGTTTGACGGAGCTGTCGAGGTTAAGCAGTTCGGTGGTGAGAGCCAGATGAAGATTACAACACAGTACCTCGTTGAGGACGAGTCGACTGAGGCTGACGCAACTGTTGAGAACAAGCTCTACAATGCACTCAATGGATTCTTCGCGAATGAACTTACATTCGCTGAGTTTACTTCAACTCTCGACAACCCTAACGGTATCATCAGTTCTGACAAGGTAGGACCTACCATCGCAAACGACATCACAAGAAACGCTATCATCGCTGTAATCATCGCTCTCTTCGTGATCTTTGCTTACATCGCTGTTCGCTTCAAAGGATGGACTTGGGGTCTCGGTGGTGTGACAGGTCTTGCTCACACAGCTGTTATTGTGATCGGATTCTTCTCACTCTTCTCAGGTATCCTTCCATTCAGCCTTGATATCGACCAGACATTCATCGCTGCGATCCTGACAATCATCGGTTACGCAATCAACGATACAGTGGTTATCTTCGACCGTATCCGTGAGTACAAGGAGCTTCATCCTAAGGCAGACTTCCGTCAGAACGTGAACGAGGCTCTCAACAGCACTCTCTCGCGTACTATGAACACATCACTTACAACTCTCGTTACAATGCTTGCCATTGCAATCTTCGGAGGTGAGGTGATCAGAGGTCTTGCAGTAGCACTCATCCTCGGTATCATCATCGGTACTTATGCTTCTATCTTCATCGCAACACCTATCATGTTCGATGTAACAAGAAAGTCTGAGGCAAAGAAGGCAAACAAGTAATAGTAGAAAACAGGGTGCATAATTAAGCACCCTGTTTTTTTTCTATAAGAACGACCTCAAATGGGGCCGTTCTTATTTTTTAGCAGTGTACTTTAATTACTTCTTCAAGACTGTATAACGGATGCGAAGACGTTCGAGCTCTTCTATGAATTCGGCTGTCACTCCTACACGGAACTTGCGGGAAAGGAATTCGATGTTCCATTTCTTTTCCGGATCGTAAAGGAACATGGACAGCGGAACATTACCTTTGTTCTTCTTTATCATCCTGACCAGCTTCTCCCTGAATTCCGGAGTAAGCATAGGGGTGGTGACGTTTATCGCAAAACCCTTGATGTAAGTATCTGTGACGTTGCCCAGAAGCATGATCTTCTTTATCTTGAAGGCATATGGAGAAGTCTTTCCCTGAGCCCGTTCTTCCGGCTTCAGGTAATATTTCTCATCTATCTCACCTTCTATGAAGATTGCATTATGGAGAGTCATGTAGCTCATGAAGTTCTCATGATCCTTTCCGAACAGGGCTATTTCATAGCTTCCTCCGAAATCCTCTATCACTGTCTTTGACCACGGTCTTCCGTTCCTGTTGACAAGATTATCAGTCTTTGTTATGAATCCGGCGATCGAAACCTTCCTCTTTTCCTTCTTCATCTCGCATTCGGAAACCAGATTGTCCAGTTCGCTGACCTGACATGAAGTGAAATTGTCGATCTCGAACCTGTACTGCTCCAGAGGATGAGAAGAAAGGTACATACCTACAAGCTCCTTTTCCTGCTGCAGTCTGTCAAGAATATTCTCCTCTCCTACCATAGGCGGGATTTCAGGTCTTTCAGGCTTCAGTTCCTCTACCTCTCCGAAGAGGGAAATACTGCTGTCCATGCTATCTTTCCTGTACAGTTCTCCGTATCTGATCAGGGTGTCAAGGAAGGTGTCACCGCTCTTGGACGGAAGCATGAACTGCTTGCGGCATATGCCGAAACTGTCGAATGCACCTGCATGGAGAAGGGATTCGAAGGCCTTGCGGTTGACTGTTCCTGACATTCTCTCCACAAAGTCATAGATATCGGCAAAAAGTCCGTTTTCCTCCCTGTCGGCAAGAATTGCACGCACGATATTGTCTCCGAAGCCCTTGATGCCTCCGAGACCGAAACGGATCTCGCCCTGCTTGTTTACGGTAAATCTTGCGTCAGACTCGTTGATATCCGGATTGAGAACCTTGATGCCGTTCTTCTTGCAGTCATCCATGATCTTCTTGATCTCGTCCATATTGGAGAGATTCTTGGTCAGGTTGGCTGCCTGAAACTCTGCAGGATAGTGGGCCTTGAGCCAGCCGGTCTGATAACTTACCCAGGCGTAACATGTCGCGTGGGACTTGTTGAAGGCATAGGATGCGAACTTCTCCCAGTCTGCCCATATCTTTTCAAGCATGTCCTTAGGGTGACCGTTCTTTGTTCCTCCTTCGATGAAGAGACCCTTGAGGCTGTCGAGGACATCCTTGAGCTTCTTACCCATGGCCTTACGCAAGGTATCCGCCTGACCTCTGGTAAAGTCTGCGAGCTTACGCGAAAGAAGCATCACCTGCTCCTGGTAAACTGTGATTCCGTATGTATCCTGAAGGATTTCCTCCATCTCCGGAAGGTCATAAACGATAGGCTGACGTCCCTGCTTTCTTTCCACGAAATCTGGAATGTAGTCCATCGGACCCGGACGGTAGAGGGCGTTCATCGCGATCAGGTCTTCGAATCTGGTAGGCTGGAGCTTGATCAGCCATTCCTTCATTCCGGGACTTTCAAACTGGAAGACGCTGGTAGTATCTCCGCGGCTGTATAGCTCGTATGTAAGAGGATCGTTTATATCGATCTTTTCTATATCGAATTCGATACCGTGGCGTTTCTTGATATTGGCCTGACATTCCTTGATGATGGACAGAGTCCTGAGGCCAAGGAAGTCCATCTTGAGCATGCCCACTTCTTCGATATAGTGTCCGTCGTACTGGGACACCCAGACCTCCTCTCCCGTGAGCTTATCGTTGGCCACGCAGATAGGAATGTATTCAGTAAGATTGCTTCGTCCGATGATCATTGCACATGCATGTACTCCGGTCTGACGTATGCAGCCTTCTAGCTTTCCGGCATAATTGAGGACTTCCTTGGTCTGTTCGTTTCCGTTCTCTACCTCATTCTTGAGATCTCCGTACTTGAGGCAGTTTCCAAGCTTAGGCTTGAACTCCTTGGTCACCTTCTTTCCGTCTTCGATTACAGTTGCCTCGAACGGCTTGTCGGGAACGAGCTTGGTAAGCCTGTTCGATTCGTCGATGGACATACGGCTCACGCGTGCCACATCCTTGATGGCGGACTTCGCTGCCATCGTACCGTATGTGATCACATGCGATATCTGCTCCTTTCCGTATTTTTCCTCTATATACTGGAACACACGGTAACGTCCGTCATCGTCGAAGTCGATGTCGACATCGGGCATGTTGATACGGTCAGGGTTGAGGAATCGCTCGAAGAGAAGGTCGTATCTGATAGGGTCGATATTGGTGATCTTCAGACAGTAGGCAACAGCCGAACCGGCTGCCGATCCACGACCAGGACCCACTGAAATACCCTCGCTTCGCGCTGCCGCTATGAAGTCCTGCACGATAAGGAAGTAGTCCGGGAAACCCATCTTGCAGATGGTCTTCAGCTCGAATTCGATACGTTCCGCCTGCTCGTCTGTCAGAGTGTCCCCGTATCTCCAGTGAGCACCCTTATATGTCAGATGGCACAGATATGCGACCGAGCGGCAGAATTCATCTCCGCGCTCGTTGCCGTTCTTGTCGCATCTTCCTTCGTCAATTATGTTCCTGTATTTCTCAAGATAGGTATCTATGTCTGCAAGGAAGTCCTCAGGAAGGTCGAATTTCGGAAGGATAGGGTCCTTGTCGATCTTGAAGTTCTCGATCTTATCCGCAACCTCAAGAGTGTTGCTCAAGGTTTCAGGATGCTTGTAGAAGAGGTCCAACATCTCCTCTTCGCTCTTGAGATACTCCTGCTGGGTATATCTCATTCGGTCAGGATCGTCCACATAGACATTGGTCGTAAGGCATATGAGCCTGTCGTGGGCCGGACCATCCTCCTTGCGTACAAAGTGGACATCATTTGTCGCAACCACCTTGGTTCCGGTCTTTTCCGCCAGTTCGAATATTCCTTCGTTTGCCACAAGCTGCCTTTCATAGACTTCCTGCGACTGTCCCGGAATTTCGGTCTTATGGATCTGAACCTCGAGGTAGAAATCCTCTCCGAAGATATTCTTATGCCACGCTATCGCTTCTTCCGCTCCTTTCATGTCGCCGGCTATGATAGCTCTCGGAACCTCTCCGGCGATACATGCAGAACAGCACACAAGCCCCTCGGAGTACTTTTCGACTATCTCATGCGAAACCCTCGGCTTGTCATAGTATTTACCTTCGATATGACCGGTTGAGACGATCTTCATCAGATTCTTGTAACCGGCGTAATTCTTCGCCAGAAGGATGAGGTGATAGTAGCCTCTGTGGTCCTTGTCCTTGAGTTTGTGGTCATAGTGGCGGGTAACATAGACCTCGCATCCGATGATCGGCTTGACCTCCGGAAACTTCTTCGCCACCTTCAGGAATTCCTTCACACCGTACATGTTTCCGTGGTCGGTGATGGCAAGAGCCGGCATTTCCAGCTCCTTCGCACGTTCGAAAAGCCCCGCTATAGAAGCCTGACCGTCAAGAATGGAATATTGTGTATGGACATGAAGATGGACAAAGGACATATGCTTTCTGTTTTAAGGAGGACAAAGATACAAAAAACTGAGCGACCCGTCAAGGTCGCTCAGTCTTACTATCATTCTTTATGGTTTTATTCTTTCTCGAAGATGAGGACGGTGATGCCGTTCTGGGCAAGTCTGAGTTTCGAACCGTTGGCCGATACTGAGACTTCGCCGATTGACGAACTTTCAACGAACCTGTAGCCTGGTACTGATATCCTGCCTGAGGCTCCGTCCGCATTGAGGGTAGTCGCTACGATTGCAAGACGGTCTCCGTTTGCATATCCACGTGCTATGACGTCCTCTGAAGAGCATGTGAAGCCATCCATATGGACAAAGCGTCCTGCGCCGAGAAGAAGCTCAGGATATTTGTGACGTATTGCGTTTATCTGAGCGAGATAGCTCTGGTAATGCGGAGTCTCGTCGATGAGACCGCGGCAACGGAATATCTCGATATCGTTTACAAGACCCTTGAGCAAGGTGTTGTTCGCGCGACGTTCTACATCAGTGTCGTCACGCAGACAGCGGTCTGACCAGATCACTTCAGGGAAAGTATACTTGAACCATTCCGGGAAACTGTAAGGCTCTGCTGTAAACTCTACGATATGGACGAAGTCGCAGAACTGTGATGTGCAGTCGCTGAGCCACTCGGTACCGAGGCAGAACTCAGGGTTGATCGCCTTGATATGGTCACGGATCTCTTTCAATGCCTCAGCCTTGTAGCGTCCTGTATAGATATCCTGGACAGGGAATTCACGCGAACGGTCCCAGTTCGGGAATTCTTCTGCAACACCGAGCTGGTCGTAGAATACGGCATCTGCTCCGTACGACATAGCTCTGTCAGCCCACTGGACAAGCATGTCACGCCACTCTCGGTTCGACATGTTCGCGATAGAGAATGTACGGGTATCATAGTATCCGAGAGCAGTACCTTCGCCGGTGAACTTGTAATGCTCTGCGAACTCTGCACCGGTATTGTCGCGGTTCACGGCCTTCTTGCCGTTGCCATGCATGTACCAGTCGCTTTCGCGGTCTACGAGACGACCGTTGTAATAAAGGACAAGGCGGTTGCCATCTTCGCGGTAGTCTGAGATAGCTTTCTTCCAAGCCTCTTCTCCGCCCTGTGTCTCGTCGATATAGTAGTTAGGATAGCCGTTATCCATACCGTCGCTCCACCATCCGAATGCAAGTACTGTGTTGCATCCCACGCTCTTTCCGCAGTCGTTGATGCGTCCGGGAAGATCGGTGTACTTGCGGAGGTATTCGCCGTACTGGTGCTTGAAGATGATACGCTGCCAGCCTGTCATCTCCTTTACCCACTGCGGTACATCCCTCTTATCCCACCATGTGTCCATCCAATCGCGATAGATATGCGAAGTCTCTGTCCATGAACCCATGTACGGTTTCAGGATGCTTGTGTTGTTTGACCAAGAGTCACCGCACATTGCGTTAGGATAGCGGTAGAAACCGACCTCGAGACGGTCGAACTGATTCGGAGCGGAAGGATAGGCGCGGAGTCCGTGCCATGTCTGCTGGAGGCTCTGGTCGTGGCTTCCGAAGTAGAGTCCGTCTTCCTCTCCGACAAACGCATAGCAGTTTGAAGCGGCATGACGAGGATACTGGAGGTCATACTGACGGAAGTACTGGTCAGGCTTCATGTAAAGGGTCTTCGGATTCACGTTCACGATCAGGTCGATAGCATCATCGTGGAGCTGACCACCTGTGTGGGTGGTAAGAAGCTTATGACCTTCAGGAAGCACCATATCACCTACAAGAGGATACTGAAGCTCGCGTACGATTGTATGCGGCTCGTTGTTGGTTACGGTAGAACCGAAACGGACAGCTCCATCCTCAAGTGCCACAGTAAGAGTCAGGTCCATCTTGAGGGCTTTTCCCCTGTGTACAAGATTCTTATAGGCGATGGTTATGACGTTTCCTTCCTGTGATACCACAGGAGTATTCTCTGTACCGTCGATCTGCATCTCCTTCTCTTCGAGGGTGTTGTAGAACATTCTCCAGAGACCTGCTCCTGAAGCATAGTTGTGATCTGTTTCCGCGTTGCGGAGAACAAGGAGTGAACCGTCTTCTCCAACCTTTACCTCTACACTTTTGTCGCTGAGGACAAAGCCTGGAGTGTTGTCTTCCTCCACCAGTGCAGGGGCGCACGGTGTGCCTGTACATCCGATAAGCATGGCGGCAAATGCCGCAATTGTCAGTAGTTTATTCATAATTCTGTTTTCTATGGGATTGCCACGTCACTCAGTTCCTCACAATGACGTGACGCGTAATGGGTTTTCAACAATGAAGCGGCAGTATTCGAGATACATTTCCTTATCCTTCTGATCCGGAGAGGTCGCAAGCTCATACATGGCGTTGGTGCCGGAGTATGTGGCTATACGTGCCTTTCCGTAATAGCCTGCCTTCTTGAACTCGTCCATATAGTCTCGCAGAAGCTGTTTGTTGCGTGCCGCCTGAGGATTCGCAGCACCTTTGGGAGTTCCCTGGGCATCATTGCCGGTACGTACGGTCTCAAGGATGGATGAGCTTGTACGAGGAACGCCTTCCTCATACTGACTCCAGCCCGGCTCTCCGTGCGATCCTTCGAATTCGATCTCCATTCCGTGACCGTATGTATCCATGGAACTGAAGACCCAGCTCCATGACTTCTTCTGTTTCTTCTCAGGATAATCCCAGTATTTGTTAGGCTGGAGCCAGGTATAGTCAATTCCCAGTTCTTCAGTCATATCGTAACCGTCAGCCTGATAATAAGGAATCCAGTAGAGTCCGTATTTCAGTTCGTGAAGATAGTCTGATACTGACGGAAGGATCTGGTCCCACCTCTTGTACTTGTAGTTCCAGCCCGAAGGCTTTGCAACAAGGATTTCAGAAAGGACATAGAATCCTGCAAGCTCGATGTTTTCCGGCGTATTCTTCTCCCAGAGTTCTCTTACATAATCGATATACCACCTGTAAGCAGCAACCTGATCGGAAGCATTCTTGAAATCCAGCTGACGATCATAGACCGAACCCCAGTATGTTGTGGAAGAACTCTTGTCAGAGAAATATTCCAGCATGATGGGATCCGGCATGGTCATCACCACCTTGTGTCTGAACGACGGCTTTCCGATCCTGCCCGCCGCATTGGAAATCGTCATGTCAAGGGCATCGATGACCCCGCCTTCCGAGAGCCACCAGTCGGCAAAATCCTTCCAGGAATCCTGACCTGCAGATTTATTCTTTCCGTCAGAAATGCACAGGATGGTTCCCCGCTCGTCATCAACCCCTCCGATGAAGAGAAAAGCTTCGTGGAGCCATTTTTCCTGTCCGTCGCTGTCGGTGAATGTAACATGGGGCAGAAGACGGTTCTCGTCCCAGTCCCTCGGGGTCTTGTTCGAAATACCTCCCGGCAACAGGTCGAGGTCTGCAAAAGCAAGTATCTCTTTCCTTGACGATTCCCACGAATACATCGAAGGAGTCTCGAAACTGAAGCTCACGATCTTGCTGAACCTGTTTCCTGCAGTTCCTACCACATATGCAGTGTATTCCGTATCCTTTTTCAATCCGCCGACGAAAATCTGTCCGTTTTCGCCCTTTGCACCTTCTTCGGCTATCCTTTCCTCAGCAGGAGCCTCATCCCCTGCCGGAAGGACAAGGGCATAGACTCCGTCTGTGTTCAAGGTCTTGTATGAGACGATTATGCCGTCATTGTAGAAAGTCTCCAACGATGCCTCTATGACAGGGTTGGGAACATATTCCGGTTCCGCCTCTTTTCCGCATGATGCAGCAACAAGGAGCACTGCAGATATGTATAGCATTCTTCTGATCATTGAGTGTTACTTCTTCAAAGGATTCCCGATGACAAACTTACAAAGTTTGTGATACATTTCCTTGTCCTTTTCGTCTTCAGAGACAGCAAGTTCGTAAAGACCGTTTGTACCGGCATAGAGTACGAAAGGTACCTCTCCGTAGAGACCGCGGCTCCTAGCATTGTCAAGATACTCCTGGAAGCGCGCCTTGTTGCGCTCAGCATAAGGATTGGCCTCGCCGTTCTTGAGATTGCTCAGGATCGATGAGGTAAGAGGTTCGCCGTGAGTTCCCTCGAACTCAAGTTCCATTCCCAGACCATGCTCCCTGATGGTTTTCTCGATCTGGTCCCATGACCATTTCGCATCGGTCCAGTAATAGTTCGGCTGCATGACCGTAAGGTCGAATCCGAAGTCCCTGCTTCTCTCTATGCCTGGAGCCATTGCATAAGGGACCCAGTAGAATCCTTCGTTCACAGAGTGGCAGTAGTCAGCAACAGCTTTGATTGTGATGTCATGCTGCTTGTACTCGTAACGGAAGCTGCCAGGAACAGAAAGTTCCTCTGAAAGCACATAGAATCCTATAAGTTCGATGTTCCTGTACTTTGCCTCGGCAAACTTTGCACGCACGGCATCCACAAGCCAGAGATACGCCTTGATCCTGTCTTCCGGTTTCGAGAAGTCCATCGCTACCCCGTCGATCTCGCCCCAATAGACAGTGTTCCTGTTCTCTCCCTTCATTGCATTTGTATAATGCTCGAAGTATACTGGATCAGGAAGAGAGAAGATGATTCCCCTCTTTGAAGAAGGCTTGCCTATCCTTGAAGCCACATCAGAAATGCACTGTTCGAGAGCGGCAAAACCATTCTGAGAGTCGAACCAGTAGTCGAGTTGCCTCTGCCAGTGCTCCTTGCGCGAAGAATAACGACCGTCGTTCGCAATCGAGAATGTCACGGCATAATCGTCATCCCAGAGCTCCATCATGATCATATTGTCAAAGAGCCAGTGCTCCTTGCCGTTCTCGTCGGTATATGCAACTGTCTTCTCGAAACGCTCCGGAGTCCAGAGATACGGATTGCGGGCAGCATGACCGCCATAACAGATGGCAGCGTCAGCGATAGGTTCTATCCCGTCCTTCTCCCAGCTGTAAAGCCCTGCAGTAGTTCCACAACTACTAAAAATCATAGCAGTGGCTGCCACTGCTATGATTCTCATAAGTATAGATTTCATAACCTGTTACTCAGCAATGAAACCAGCATTGAGCTTGAACACAGAGATACCTACATTCTGGATCATCACAGCCATGTAAGTCTCGTTTCCGATCTCACGTACCACGCAGTCACCTGTAGAATGAGTTGCAGGACATGGCGAGAGGACTGTTGTATCCATTGCGTCCTGGACAGGAGCCTCGAACACAACCTTCTGGTTCTGGAGAACACCAACAAGTCCCTCTGGTGTGCCGTTGAAGTCAGAAACAACCTTGACATTACCCTGATCCTGATTTGCCTCAAGAGCAACGTAAGCGACATATTTTTCACCTGTCTTCTTATCGCTGAAGAAGCTGTATCCGTGGGTCATTGCCATACCTAAATCAGCGGTTGAAGCGAATACGTTACCTGAAGTATTGCCGAGATAATGTGCGCTTGCGGTAGATGACACAAGGAAACCAGCAGGAGTGTTTCCTTCTCCATAAGCATTCGGTGTACCAGGATATACATATGCAGAACCGATAGAACCTGAAGCATCAGGAACTGACGCATTGTAGTCCATTCTGCCGCGTGCATATGCAAGTCCGTCAGCTCCCGGCCACTCACCGATGCGACCTTCTGTCATGGCATAGCGTATAATGTTTCCTGTGTTGTAGTCCTTGAGGTAGACTTCACCGTCATTCCAGCTTCCTACTACGATGTACTTGTCACCGAGACGACGTCCTGAATCCTCGACCACGCTGAGTGTAGGAGCGTTATCAATGCCGTCAAGCCATACGTAGAAGTGGAGGTGAGAACCCTCGCCTGTCGAAAGACAGCAGGCAGAAAGAAGGTCCTTTCCATTGTTCACGGCCGGATCTGTGTTAGGGATCATTCTCACGCATGAGAGAGTATGTGTACCGCCTGCCACGCCATCTACATTGACATCCTTCACCTGTGTAGGATCAGAGATGCTTACCGCCTTGAGGACTGCACCTTCTCCGGCATTCTGAGGAATATAGAGATACTGGTCGTCCATGGTGATGTTACGAGAGTCGGAAATTCCGAATGTCGACTGCCAAGGAGCTGTAGATGAAGTTGCATAGATACCCCACATGCGGGTGAAGAGCTGAGGTGGAACAGGCTCCATACCTTTCACTACCACATATGTCAGACCGTTGTCTACCTTGACACCGTCCACAGACATGCCTGAAAGCTTGAGAGGAACGACATATCCGTCCCAGTCTCTCTTGACGAGCTTCCTTGTTTCAACGACTCCGTCAACCTCAACCTCCATGTCTTCTGCAAGAACATTTGTGTTGACTGTTACAGGAAGAAGGACATAACCCTCACCAGCCTTGAGGACAGGATCGGCACCGAATGTAACAAGTCCCTCCGGTGCAGCCTCGTAAGCTGTTCCGTTAGCCTCGTTGTAAGCGGCGATAAGACTGTTGTCGACTTCATAGTCGAGAGTAAGGTCCACACCCGGAATAGCCTTGTCGATACGTACGGTGATGTCCATTGTCTCTGACACAGGCTCAGACTCCCACTCGTAAGTCTTGCTGAGGAGGGTCTGCTCGGCTGTGATGGTCGAAGTGACAAGATTGAGGATGAACACATTTCTTCCTTCGTTTACATCAAGACCATCAGAACTGAGAGCCACAGGAATGCAGTACTGGTTTTCCGGCTTTGAGTCGATGAAAGCCGCAACCTTGGCGATATCCCATGTCACATTGAAAGATTTTGTAACATCATCCATACCGAAGACGATGCTTTCAGTATCGAAAGAGTACAATCCCTGATCTGCAGGAAGAGGGAGGTATTCTGTTTCATACTCATCGTTGTATGCGATGAGAGCTGTATTTGAAGTCATGATGTCCACAACTCCTTCGTTAAGACCCTTTCCGCTCTTGATCACGTCGATAGAGTATGAGCCTCCGTAGAGAGGAAGAGTCACGACGTTCTCGCCGGCCTTGTTGTTGAAGCCGAACGAGTCATCCGGCAGAAAGTTGTTCCTGTCGTCCTCACATGATGCTACGAATGTAATCATCAGTGCTGAGAGCAAGAAATATTTAAATATATTCTTCATATTCATTCAGATTAGAATCCGTAGTTCTGTGTAAGGTTTGTCATTTCAGCGAGCTGGTCAGAATCGAATGGGAAGAGATAGTCTCTCTTTGTGAACTTCGCATGCTTTGCAAGTGGGAAGTCCTCGCTTGAGCGAACCCATGAATCGTGATAGTCAACAGCGTCGTTGAGGTTGAGAGTCCAGTTCAATGTAGGGAAGTTCTGCTCTGCTGTCATCCAACGGCAGCTGTCATAGAAGAGCATAGGTCCCTCGATTGCGAACTCAATCATCTTCTCCTGCTTGAAGCACCATCTGAGAAGCTGCTCGTTCTCAAGAATATCAGGATAAGCTTCCTCAAGATTGTTGAGACCTGAACGGTTACGGATAAGGTTGAGGTATTTTACAGCTTCATCATATTCACCTGTCTCGATACAGCACTCCGCATAGTTGAAGTAGATTTCCGCAAGACGGAAAGCAGGATATACATACTTGATCTGCTGATAGTCGGCACCTACGTCAAGAGGGTTGTTCGCTGCATAGAGACGACGCCATGCATAACCGAAATAGTTGTTTGTCGAAGTCTGGTCCCAACGCTGGCAGAGAGCACCTGAACCTCTCCAGAAATTACACTTCATATCTTCTGCTGTCCATGTGGTAGATGAAGTCTGAGGGTTGGTCATGGTCTTGAGCTTAGGATCGCAAGGCCAGTAGTATCCGTTAGGAACAACAGAAGCATAGTAACGTGGCTCACGTCCGATAGTAGAGTTATGTGCCTCGAACTCTCCGGCCCACTCGGCCTCGAACTGGGTGGTCATGCTGAAACCGTCCTCAACGTAACCCGACAGATTGTCGACTACCGGCTTCGAGTAGTCATCCATTCCTGAAGTCCTGTCATATCCTGTCACAGGGTAACGGCCGCTTTCATACATTGCATAAGCGTCAACGAGCTTGAATGAAGGAGTAAGCGACTGCCATCCCTCGACTGTGATGTTACGAGGAGCACATGCGCCGATGAAACCTCCTGTACGTCCGAGCCAGTCATCGTAGAAGTTCATCCACCATCCCCAGATAGTCTCCTCGTTCCACTGCTTGAAGAAGATGTTCTGATATGCACGGATACCGTCAGTGAACTTGTCGCCGGTCGCCTTGTCACCAGCCTGTACGAGGCTGTAGTAGTTGAGGTCGATAAGATCTTTTGCCGCCTTCTTTGCAAGCTCCCACTTGTTCTCATCATAAGTCTCAGGGAAGATTGTGTCACCGTAGTAGTTCTTCATTCCCTTGTAGAGATCGTTTCCGTTGAAGAGAGGAGAAGCAGCATAAAGGAGAACCCTTGACTTGAGAGCCATGGCAGCACCCTTTGTGGCACGTCCCATATCGGAACCTTCCTGAAGACCGACTTCGGTGATGCTCATAGGAAGTACCTCGATTGCCTTGTCGAGCTCGTCAATGATGAAGTCGATGTTCTCCTCGAGGGTGTTTCTGTCGAGGTTTGCACCGATCGCATCAGATGGAGCAGCCTTGTCACCCCAAACGATGACAGGACCGTATGTACGGAAAAGGCAGAAATAGTAGAATGCGCGCATGAAGCGTGCCTCAGCCTTCATGTAATCGCGGACAGCCTGGTTATCCTCAAGGTCGAGGTGGATGTTGTCGATTACGAGGGTACAGTGAGCGATTGCCTTATAGTAGTTCTCCCAAAGCTTGTAGCCTGTGATTGAAGCAGGGCTGTAGTCTCCTACACGAAGGTCGAAGACATTGTTTGCATATGCCGATGCATTTACCTGACGGGCATCGGTACGGCCTGAGAAGCCACCCTCTGTGGTAGCGTCAACAGGATTCTCTTCCTTAGGAAGATAAGCATACATGTGCGCTGCGAGCTGACGTGCTGTTCCTCTCTTGCTGAACATCTCCTCAATGGTAGCCTGGTCCTGAAGCTCTACGTCGAAGTAAGAGTCGCAGGATACGGCACCAAGCGCAAGCACAACGATTGCTGATAATGTATATATTATTCTTTTCATTTCTTTTGTGTCTGTTAGAAGTTGAGGTTCAATCCGAGACTTACGTTACGTGTGATAGGGTATCTTGTACCGTATGCCGTGTCAAGTTCAGGGTCCCAAAGCTTGAACTCAGAGAATGTGATGAGGTTTGTTCCTGAAACATAGAGTCGGAGAGCCTGGATACCGGCCTTCTTTGTCAGCTTCTTAGGGAATGTATAACCGATTTCAGCATTCTTGAGACGGAGGAAGCTCATGTCGCGGGTCCAGTAGTCTGAAGTCTGGGTGTTGTTGTTTGAACGAGTTGTTCCAAGTCTTGGATATGGAGCATTCTGGTTCGGATTGTCGACAGTCCAATGGTTCTTTGCAACATCCTTGAATACCTGTCCTGTAAGCTGAGGTGAAGATGATGCTCCATAAAGGTTTGTACCTCCGATCTGACGTGTGACGTTGGAAACACCGTTGAAGAACACAGATGCGTCAAAGCCCTTGTATCCGATGCTGAGACCGAAACCGTAGTTGATTTCAGGGATTGTGGTGTATCCGATGGCAACCTTGTCATACTGGTCCACATAACCGTCACCGTTGATATCCTTGTACTTGATGTCACCCGGCTGGACATCTCCGAAGGTCTGCTCCGGCCAGCTGTCGATATCTGCCTGATCCTTGAAGAGACCGCATGAAATCAGACCCTTTCTCTGACCGTATGCGAATCCCACTTCGCTGAGGTACTCCTCGACCGGAGTAGGCTGGTCGTTATAGATGAGACGGTTACGGTTGAATGTAAAGTTTCCTCTTGCTGAAACGTTGAGACCGTTTGCAAAGGTATGGTCATAAACCACCGACATATCGAAACCGCGGTTGAGCATCTCTCCGATGTTCACATACTGGTCTTTCTGGAGACCGATGGCGGTAGGGGTAGACTGACGCATGAGGAAGATACCGTCACGGTAGTCGCGGAAGAGGTCGGCCTGGATTGTGAGATCGTTGAAGAGACCGAGCTCAACTCCGACGTTACCCTTTGTCGCCTGCTCCCACTCCACTGCTGCGTTACCCATTTCAGCTGTTGTGATACCGCCGACAGTCTGGTAACCGGTAGCTGATGAGTTTGCAACCGTACCCCATGCAGCACCTGTAGCACTGGTGTTGATAGTTGTGTTGTATGCGAAACGACGGCTACCACCGATCTGGTCGTTACCTACCGAACCGTATGAAGCTTTGAACTTAAGGAGGTTGATGGTATCTGAAATGCTTTCCCACCAAGGCTCATTGCTGATCATGTAACCGACAGCGACTGCAGGGAAGAAACCGAAGCGGTGACCTGGAGCGAAGTTCTCGGAACCGTTGTAACCCATGTTGAACTCGAAGAAGTAGCGGTCCTTATATGAGTATGTTGTACGTGCTGCAACACCCATTGACTTGTAAGGGAAGGCAGCGATATAAGATTCAGGGTGGGTATACGAGAGAGATCTCATGCTGTAGAGGGCCATTGCGCTTACACGGTGCGCATATGCAAACTGACGCTCATAGTTGATCGATCCCTCGAAGTTGATGTAGCGCTTTCCGCTGTTTGAAGTACTCAGGGTGATGTAACCTGCATAGTCATCTATGACCTCGTACTGGAGCGGTCCGAGAGGATTCTCCTCTGTAGGCTCGCCACGACCGATAGCCCTGTATGTCTTAGGAAGGATGCTGCGGTTGAGGGTATTTGTGTTGGTTGCGTCGAATGAGAAAGCCGCACGGGCTGTAAGACCTTCTGTAACGAAGTCTGAGAAGTCCTGGGTAAGGGATACTGTAGACTGGGCTACATTGCTGCTTGTGTTAGAGTAACCTCTCTCGTTCAGGAGGTTGTATGGGTTGGCTGTTCCCTTGATGGCTGCGAGTGTTCCGTCAGAATATTTGAGAGGAATCGCAGTAGGAGTAAGGGTCATTGTCTGCTGGAGGAGGGCGTCAAGACCTGCTGCAGGAGAGTTCTTTACTGTGAACTGGGTAGACACGTTCATTCCGAGAACTGTAGACTTTGTAAGGTTGATGTCCACGTTTGTACGGAAGTTGAACCTCTGGTAGCTCATCTGTGCGTCATAACGGTCGTTAGCTGCAGTGTTGAGGATACCGTCCTCAAGATAATATGAACCGCCGACATAGTAGCGTACATTCTTTGTACCGCCGGATACACCTATGTTGGCCTTGGTTGTCATAGCCTGGTTCTTAAACACTTCGTTCACCCAGTCGACAGACGGATAGAGATCAGGATCGGCTCCGCTGAGGTACTGCTCCTTCTGGAAGTCTGTGAAGATTGCTTCCTGACCGCTGTTTACATACATATTGTTGAGGAAGTCGATGAACTCGCCTGTGCTTGCCATTTCAGGAAGCTTTACAGGAGATGTCATACCTGTCTCGACCTTTACAGAAAGCTGAGGCTTTGACTCCGAACCGCGGCGGGTTGTGATCAGCACGATACCGTTCGCACCACGCACACCGTAAAGAGCTGTTGCCGAAGCATCCTTGAGGATGGAGAGGGATGCAATATCCTCAGTATCTACCATATCCATGCTGCGTTCTACACCGTCCACGAGGATGAGAGGGGTAGAGTTGGCACCGAAGGTACTCACACCACGGATCCAGAAATCAGCTGAAGCACCTGGTTCACCGGTCTTCTGGATTGCAACCACTCCGGCAAGCTTACCGGCAAGGCTTGTTGAAAGATTACCCTGTGACTGGGTAAGCATACCCATTTCCACAGTACTGATAGATCCGATAACGGATGCTTTTCTCTGAGTACCGTATGCAACCTTTACAACTCCCTCGAGTTCATTGGCTGCAGGAACAAGCTTGATTGTGATCTTTGTCTGGTCACCTACCTTTACTTCCTCATCAAGATAACCGAGGAAAGAGGCAACGAGTACGTCAGAAGGAGAGACTGTGATATTGAATCTACCCTGGTCGTCAGTCATGGCACCTCGGGTCTCTCCCTTAACTACGACGTAAGCACCGGCGATTCCTGTATCTGTCTCGTCCAGGATAGTACCGGTGACGTTTCTGTCTTGCGCAAAGGCTGACGAAGCTGTCACCGCTGCGCAAACGAACGCAAAGCAGATTGCAAACATCTGCTTAAGCGCTGTCATACGTTTTGTTAGCATCATAATAAGGTTAATGTTTAATATATTCTATAGTTTGATTATTCATCTGAAGTGACGCAGCTCCTATAAGGACTGTTCCCTGTATGTCTTCCAGAACCGATATTCCGATCTTTTCACCAAGTCCCTTGCGGATCTCGTCTTCCATGAGATCGAATGACTTTGCTATCTGACCGGCAAACAGCAGATGTCTGATGTTCAGAGAAGCTATAAGGTCCTTTGCTCCGGCAGCATAATGTCTTCCTGCCAGACGGAATGCCTCAAGCGCCTTTTCCTCCCCGCTTCTTGCTCTGACGGATATCTCCTTGACATCCTCTCCCTCGGAAAGTCTGCCTCCCAGTTCTGCGTAGAATCTGAGGATGGCACGTCTTGAAACATAATCTTCAAGCCTGCCTCCCATGTAGGGAAGATCCCAGAGTCCCTTTGCAGGAGATCCGGTTTCCGATTCCATCACTTTTCCGTTTTCAGCATAAGCGAATCCGAGACCTGTACCGAAGGTTGAGATCGCCACATTTCCCGTCCTGAGGGAAGGGTCTGCCGTAAGAGCACCGAGAAGAGCTCCGTTCACATCGTGGATGAAGGCAAGTCGCACATCCGACGGAACCACATCACCGAGAATCTCCCGGAATGATCTGCCATACACAGCTGCGAACTTGTGTTTCATCATGAAGATGCCGTCACGGTAGTTGAACGGTCCCGGGATGGCTACGCACACTGCAGAAACTCCATATCCTTCTTCTGCCGCCTTTTCCATCTGCCCTCCTACCGCAGTCCTGAAGGCATCCTGTATTTCTTCCGCAGTTCCGTCTGACGATATCGGAGTATGTGTAAAGCTTCCCTCGACAGCTCCCTTTCCGGAAATGCCGAGGGAGGCCTTTACAAAAGTACCTCCGACGTCAAGAAGGATTATGCGTGTATTACTTCTCATCGTTTTCAAATCCTTCGCGAAGAGTTGTCTTATGAATGCTGATAGGTTCCTTGCCGAGGTTCTCCACCACATACTTACCCATGTCTGCAGGAACACACACAATGTCCATGAAGTCCATCTCATAGCAACGCTCAGGATGCTCTACGCTGCGTACGCGTGCCTTGTCACCGTCAACGAGGGTGAGGACGTGGAACTTTTCGTTCCTTGTATCCTGCTCGCACATCTTCTCGAACTCGAGACGACGGAGAGAAATGTACATCTGCTGATTCTCACCGATGATGAATTCCTTCCATCCTTCTCCCTCCGCATCAAGACGCGGCTTCTGTACGATGTAGTCCTTGTTCTCAGGATCATGGATAGCAGAATATCTTCTTTCCTGGTTCACAACCTCCTCACCGAGCTTTGTATGGATAGGACGCTGCTTTCCGTCGAAGTCAAGACGGAGATAGTCGTACATCTTGTATGTGTATGAACCGATGGTGAGCGAACCGATCTCGAGGATCACCTGGTTTCTACCGCTTGAATGGATCGTACCTGCAGGAAGCATTACCTGGAGACCAGGAAACGAAGGCTCGTAGCTTACATATTTCTCGTAGTCGCAAGGAATCTTCTTTGTATCGGCATCCTCGATCTCCTTGAAGAACTGAGGAATGTCAGCGTCGTCACGGAAACCGATATATGTCTTTGCATCCTGTCCTGTAAGAACGACATAGTAGCTCTCGTCCTGACGACCGAACTCGTTATAATGTTCGATATTGTACTTTCCGTCAGAGTGGCACTGGATACTCATGTTACCTGTAGAATGGTAAGAGTCATCCCAGTTGAAACGGATAGGGAAATATCCCTGATATTTGTTTACAGCCTTCTCACCCATGAGGTTGATACCCTCTTTGTGGACGAAAGAACAGTAGTTGATGTCAAGCATCTCCTTGCCTGCTTCTACGAGAACACTGACCTCCATCGGAATGAAGTCGAACACCCATGCGGCATTCTTCATCTCCTCTGGAAGGTTACGGTACTTCTTCATGTATGAACCTCCCCATACTCCTTCAAGATAGCAAGGCTTTGCGCGGAAAGGATACTTCACAAGCTCCGAACAGATTGCAGAGAATGACTCGAAAGGCATCATCTGAAGCTTCTTAGGATCATTGTCAAGGAAATAGAAGTCAGGTACATTGTTCTTCCAGAGCTCCTTTCTGAGCTGTACGGCGCACTCGAAGTCGCAGTAGTAGCAGCGGCGGATGATGCGGTTGATGATACCAGGACGCTCCTTGCCGAGGTTTGCATACTCGCCGCCCCTGATGCGGAGCATGGTCTTCATAGGAGTAAGGTCGAACCAGCACTTCACATCATACATGTCGCGAAGTTCCGGAATCATGGAACCGTAGCCTGCAACCACTGTGAGCTTGCCAGGAGCCTTCTTCGAAGGAACGGCAGCCTTGAACTCAGCCATCTTGGCCTCATCAAAGAGACCGATGTAACCACCATGATAAAGCTTTCCGAAAAGGAGAGTAGGGTCAATCTGTGTGTCCCAGATAAGAAGCGGGTCGATCATATCGTCTATTTCCTTTCCGGACTTGAGGACTGCCTTTACAGAATCTACGGCCTCGAACTCGAAACCGTTAATCACACATTCGCGTGCGAGGAGATTTACGAAAAGATTCCAGTTTGCTGTAGTATAACCGTCGATACCGACGATAACTCCTTCAGCCTTTACCTTGTCAGCGATTTCTGCCACAAACTTCTTGGCTACATTAGGCGTACCGCCTGAAACCACTGAAGCAACTGTCTTTTCTGAAAGTTTCGGTCTGTTGATCGGCTTCGGATCATCAAACGGAAACGGGTTGTACATGAAACTCATTTTCTTATACCTTTATATATATTATTACACTACTTTATATTATAGAACTCGAAGCCCATCATTTCCGCAAAGTATTCCAGTTCCTTACGCCAGTCACCGTCCACGATAGCATAGTGCTGTGTCGCACCGATGCGGAGAACCTGCTCCCAAAGTTCCTTGACAGGAACAACCGGTTTGAAGATGGTATGGCTGTATGTTGCGAGCAGATGCTTCTTGTCGCTCTGCGGAGTATCCTTCTCAGAAAGGCTCTCTGCCAGGAATGTAATCAGCTTGTACTTGCCGTTCTCCTCATAGAGACCTGCCACAGTCTTCATTCCAGGGCTGAAGCGGTACCATGCGAATGGCGCACCTGCATACTTCCAGTGGGTCTTCGCAAAACGGACGTCACGCGAGATGATTACATTCTCCTGCCACTGCGGGTCGTTGTGGTCGTTAGGACCGGCATGACCGCCTGCGAATGTTCCGAAATCGTCCTCGATATGGAACGGCTCGACGAAATTCACGTTCTTTCCTGTCATGAGCTTAAGGACGTAGGTGATGATACCTGCTCCTATGTCTGCCTCAGGCACAAGAACGCTTACATTCTCGTTGAACCACTGAGGATAGAATCCTGCACGGCAGCCGGCAGTCTTGAATGTAGCCTGGTCGATATCGTTGTAAACATAGCAGTCGATATCGTTCTTTTCTGCCAGTTTCTTTATTCCGAGAGTTGCCTTCACACAACCAATGAACTTGTCATACTCCACGTCGTCCATCATCTTGTACTTGCCTGTAAGCTCGTCTGCATACTCTTTTACTTCCTCATCCGTAAGGTTGTCTATCTCAATGCCGTAATCGCTGTAGGGAAGATAATGGATTTCCGGACCGATCTTGGTAAAGAGGTCGTAGTTGTCTATATATGTGCTCCACATGGCCTCGTTCATGTTTGCCATGAGACCTACATTCGAGTTGCGGAGGATTGCACGGGTCTTTGCCGCATTGGCATATACACGGAGTTTTTCAGTAACCTGCTCACGTGTTCCCATGATTGTCTTCACATTCTTCCTCGGAACCCTTTTTATGCTGCCTGAACCTTCGAGAGAGCCGACGAGAGTACCTGCGCAGAGATAATCAACAAAATCATCTTCGTCAAGTGTGGTCTCGAATGTCATCTTTGGCTTTGCTACATTGCAGAATATTATAGGAATTTCAGGGCAGTCACGAAGGAAACGGATCCATGCGAAATCCTCGCTCCATGAAAGGAATTCCGCGTAGATGAAGTCTACCTTCTCTGCAAAGAAAAGATCCATAGCCTTCTTTGCATCCTCTCTTTCATACACGATGCCCGAATACACCAAGTCAAGGAAGTCCATGGTACCCATGATTTCCTTGACCGCTTTTTCTTTTCTTTCACCGTATGTACCGCGCTGGGGACCATACAGATTCTTGAATCTTGGTGAAGCTATAAGCAGCAGACCTGCCTTCGGCTTCCTGGCTTTGAGTTCAGCTTTCATTTATATCTATTTGTTAATCTTATCGTAATCTTTCTGATAGTGGGTCCTGCTGACAACAAGCAGAAGTATACCGCATACTACCCAGACAACACCAAGTACAGGGAAGGTTGCCGAAAGGCTTCCCATGCTTTCCTTCATTGCTCCGAGGATCACCGGCGCAAGAGCTCCGACCGCAAATCCCGTAGTGATGAGAGCGCTTGAGCAGGAAGCGTGGAGACGCGAAGGAGTCACATCATAAAGTACTGTATAGATGTTTGCATCGAAGAACGCTCTGAAGAAGCCCCAGCCTGCGAAGCATGCATAGATGAGCCAGAGACTCATGCCTGCATTCACAAAGAAGAGGAACGCAGCACCGAGGATGAGTCCGATACCCTGGATCACCATGCGTACCTTGCGGTCACGTACTGCAATCTTGTCAGAGAGGGTACCTGCGAGAAGCACTCCCGCAAAAGCTGCGACATATGTCCAGAACATCGAGTTGAAACCGGCAGCGGCCTGAGTCTGTCCGAATTCTTCCTGAAGGAATGCAGGAACCCATGTCATGTAACCTGTGATGACGAAGATGAAACCGCTGAAACCGATTGTAAGAACAAGAGCCGTAGGAGTTGTGAACACAGTCTTGAAACCGTCGAATATGCCGGGCTTGGATTCCAGATCATGTCGGGAATGACGACCGCCGTCCCCGTCATTGCCGGCTTGACCGGCAATCTCTTCCTTCTTATCCTTAAGCCTGACAGCCATAACGATTCCCCATACCACACCAGCAGCACCGAAGATGATGAAAGAGTACTGCCAGCCGAGCTTGTCAGCGATATAGCCCGCAAGCCAGCCTGCAAGGATAACACCTACATAATAAGAGGTCTGGTGGATCGACATCGCGCGTGCACGTGTATCAGTATGGTACTGTCCGAGGAGCGAGTAGTTTGCAGGACCAAAGAAGGCCTCGCCACCACCGGTCGCCACACTTCTCAGAATGATAAGCATCACGACACCTGTAGCAAGTCCTGTGAACATTGTAGCCACACTCCAGAAGAGGATGGCGATCGTGGTCACCCACTTGCGGCTGAAACGGTCGCCTGCCATTCCGCCGAACGGAACCATGAATGCATAACAGAGGTTGAAGACGGTCGCGATGAGACCCACCTCGGTGTCGCCGATTCCGAGCGAATCACGGATTGCAGGGAGGACTGTATTGAAGACCTGACGGTCTGCCTGATTGAGCAGATAGGCCATCCAGAGGAGGGCCAGAACTTCCCATTTATAGTGCTTGTGAGTGCCTTTCATATGCCAAAAAATACGGTTTTTCAATTATGTGTGGTGTAGTGTGGTGCAAAAGTAGGCAAATTCTTGCAATTTCCAAGAATAAATTTCTATTTTTGCAGCCGAAATACAAAAAACTCAGAGATTTAACTGTCTAAACGACAACAAAAACGATCAGATCATGAACTCTTATGAAAAACCACTGGTGGAGATTTTAGAAATCGAACTTGAAGACAGTGTGCTGTTTTACGCGTCGACTGGAGAAGGATACAGCAAGCCTTCTGATTTTGGTGGTGACTGGAATTAACAAACTGATGGTATGAAAAGATTAATTGAATCAGCATTATTGGTTGCAGCATCTTTTGCTGCTGTTTCATGTGTAGTGGAAATCCAGCGTATGTCGGACGAAGGCAATGTTGTTCCGATGGAGTTTACCGCACATTCGGATGTGGAGGCAGAAACCAGGACAGCATTGGACGAAGAGTTCAGGATTCTTTGGAAAAGCACCGACCATATAACCGTCTTCGACGGCAATACCTCTGGCAAGAGGTTCTCTGACGTAACGGTATCGAACGACAGCAGAACCGCAGTATTCAAAGGCGAAGTCGCTCTTGCAAACACATATTATGCTATCTACCCTGCCCAGGATGATGCGATTTATTCATCAGACGACGAGACCGTAACTGCCGTTCTTCCGACAGAGCAGACAGGTATTGCAGACACCTTCGCTGACGGGATGAACCTTTCAATCGCAAAGACAGAAGGAAGCGACCTTTATTTCAGGAATGTCGGAGCTCTGCTTGCTGTGAAATCACCTACCGGTTATGCCGGATCGATAAAAATCATCAGCAAGGACCCGGGCGCAAAGATGAGCGGCAAGGCTATGATCGATTACAATGACGGAAATCCGACAGCAGCTCCGGCTTCAGATGCCGCTGACTATGTACAGATGACATTGGGCAATGAAAAAAAAGCGGGTGACATCTATTATTTTGTCGCATATCCCGGGGACTATTCCGGATTTGACATTGTATTCACAAGCGCCAGCCTGCCTTATCTCAAAAGCATCTACAGTTCGACAAAAGAGCTGAAACTGAATAGAAACGACAATGTGATGCTGTTCGATCCTGAAGGTCTTACCTTCGGATGGAATTCTGTTGCAGGACCGACAAGCATCAGTGTCTCTCCGGACTGGATGACGGCAACCGTATCATGGACATGGAACTATACCATACCGGGAGGTCAGGACGACCCTCGCGCCGGATACAAGGTGTACGTGCGCAAGACAGGTACTGCCGGGATTCTCAAGACCGTGGAAGTAAACGACAAATCCACCATGTCCGCTCAGGTTACCGGATTGGAGATCGACACTGCTTACGATTTCGGTGTACAGACATTGAAGACTTCAGGAAAGCCTTCTGAGATCGTATGGAAAAACAACGTATGGCTCAACGGCAACAAATGCATTCCTCCGACACCTGTTTCGATAGAGCAGATCAACGAAACGCAGGTAACAGTCACATGGATGGACAACACCGGCGCCGAGAAGAACTACATGTTCTGGAAGAAGGAAAACGGAGGCGGTGAGCAGATTGTCAATACAGCAACATTGGATGCAAATGTAACAACATACACGACAGGAGTTGTTGCAGGACATACATATGAATTCGGAATACAGGCCTTACACAAAGAATCTGCTGAAAACAATTCCGGTGTGATTTATTTTGATCCGTTCGTAGCTCTTACATGGGAAGATCTCCTCGATGTGGACATGGGCGCAAACGAATGTCTCAAGCCGGAACAGGTTGCAGTGTCAGTTGACGGACAGCAGGCCACCATTTCATGGGAATGCTATTCGAGCGTCGCTACCGGATTCAATGTATTCATCCGCGAGGATGGTCAGAAATGGAGCAAGAGCTTCATGGCTGAAAAGGGAAAGGATGACAGGTCCCACAAATTCTACAAACAACTCGAATACGGCAAGACATACTACCTCGGCGTCCAGAGCGTCAACAGTGTTTCTATGTCAAGAAATTCTGACATTGTCGAAAAGGAGGTCCGCATAATCGAGCCTACTACAGAACTGTTCGACTGGGAGAAGAGCCGCACCGGAGTGCCGACATGGTCGGACATGACACTCTGCTATGGAGGAGACCTCTGGCGTGTTCCTACATACTGGGACAAGGAACGTTTTGCATCCCATGCTCTCTATACAGATGAAGAAGGAAAGATGCACTACCTTTTTGACGCCTTCCTCGCATTGGAATTCAGCATGAAGGGATATACGCTCAACTATGATGACAGCGGAAACAAGTCCGGACGCAAGGAAGAGTGGACCTCGCTCATAAACTATTGGTTTGACAACACATACGGATTCCAGGCATTGGACGACTGTCTTGATGAGGCAGCACAGAAGATTGGCGATCCTGAGACCAAAAGGCTGGTCATCTTTGTTCTTCCTGACCCTGTATACTGCGAAACATTTACAGACAAGTCTTCATCAACAACATACTGGGGCAAGTATGAAGACGGAACCACAGCCGACTTCTCGACAATCGCCGGCAGAACGAAGGCATACAAGTGGATGATCGACCAGGTTCGTGCAAAATTTGCATCAAAAGACTACAAGCATATCGAACTCGGAGGATTCTATGTGCTGCAGGAGACCCTGTCCGACTATAACAAGCAGTATAAGGAGTGGAAGTCAGTGCTGTCGGACGTCGCAGAATATTGCCACGGATACAAGGAGGGCTTCTACTGGATTCCTTACGGTTATCAGTCGAACGACAGTAAGCACAATGCTGCCTTGAAGGCATGGGAGGATTACGGATTCGACGTCACAGTCCTTCAGCCTGGAGAATACTGGGACTACAACGACAGCCGTTCCTGGGATACCACATGCAGCAGCTACATCAACCAGTACGGAATGGGTATGGAACTCGAATTTGAGGGAACACATGGCGAAGATCTTACAAACGGCGGCTCATCCATTCTTTATTACAGGACAGACGGCTCAGTCAATAATGCTGGCGAAAGGAACAAGAATAATCTCAGATCTTATTTCCAGGCAGCCAAAGATTATGACATCTACGGCAAGAAACCTATCGTGCTTTATTCAGGTTCCGATGCAATGAACGAGCTTGCAAACTCTAAAGCAGAGGAGGATATAGAGATTTACCGCGAACTCTGCGAGTTCATCCTCGATGCAAAACATTAATTGAAAACCATATGAAGAAAATGTCATTGATTTTTGCACTGGCGGTTGCAATCGCCTGTCAGGAAAAGGTGGGAGAGGAAACATCCGCACTCCTTGCCGATCCCAGCGGTCTCGAGGTCGAACAGCAGGATCTGACGACAGTAAAGCTTACCTGGACAGACAATGCCCAGGGAGAGAAGGGCTACAGGGTGTTCCTCCGTGGAGAAGGTGATCCGTTTACGGTAGAGCCTCTGGCAACTCTCGACCCGGATGCAGCAGAATATGTGTTCACAAATCTTTCGAGCGGTTCGCTGTATGACTTCGGAGTGCAGGCCATATCTTCTGATTTCAATCTCCACTCGAAAACAGTCTGGCTGAACGACTATCAGATACCTGCTGCAGAGGAACCTGAACAACCGGAGGAACCTGAACAACCGGAGGAACCGTCAGTCGATCTGACAAAGATTCCTCAGGTTACGGCAGTAAAGATTTCGTATGCCTATATAGCCGTATCTTACAAGGTCGAGAAGATCTCCGGCTCCAACCCCGAACATGGAGTATGCTTCAGCGAAAGCGGAACTCCTTCCGTAAATGACATAAAGGCTTACGGACCTCAGCTTGGAGCAAATACCGAGATCCTTCAGGTTGTACCCAACGCATATCTCGAAGACGGAAAGGAATATCAGATGAGCGTCTTTGTAAAGGACGGGGATACCTACCGTTACAGCGAACCTCAGGTCGTAAAGCTGGACGCCCAGCCTGAAGCTCCGCAGTTCGACTGGGTGAAACAGACATACGAAGGTCTTGGCGAGTATGTGGAAGTCTACAAGACTGAAACCCAGCTCAACGGACGTAACTTCAATGCATGGTACGCTGTTGCAGATCCGTCAAAGGTTGACTTCAGGGTACTCTATCCTGAAACGGTCGGTTCCAAGAAGACAGTTGCCGCTCAGGCTGAGGCGGCAGGAGACTGTCTTGCCTTGATCAACGGAGCCATCTTCGGAAACTACAACATCGGTGTCATAATCACAGAAGGAGAAATGACCCAGGAGTGGCATGGCGAGATCGAAGGATGCCACTGGGCTACAAACAGCCAGCTGTATCAGCTCACCCGCCCGATAATCGGAGTCGACCGGAACGGAAAAGCAGACGCATACTGGGTTGGAGTGCCTCAGCAGGGTACATTCTACTATTATGACAGACCTCAGCCTAATGTCGTAGGTCAGGCAAAATATCCAAAGGTAAGCGCGACATCTCCTGTAGCGGCCATCGATTGGAATCCGCACTATGCGATCAGCTGCGGCCCGATGGTCCTTTATGACGGAAAGGTTGCTGCGGACAATTCAATGGTCGATGACACCCACTACTATACCAACTTCGAATGCTGGGATGAATCCGGCATATACTCCGCCCATCCGGACAGGACTGCCGTAGGTGTTACCGAGGACGGAAAGATCGTACTTTTCATCTGCGACGGACGCATCGACGACAGCCAGGGAGCATATATCAAGGAACTCGGTCCGATAATGAAGAGCATCGGATGCGTCCATGCCATGAACCTCGACGGCGGCGGATCGACAGGTATGTGGGTCAACGGGGCAGGAATGATCAACCACATGGACGGCAGCAACTGGCGTGTTGTGAAATCCACCCTCGGTTTCTTCAAGAAGTAAACAATGATTATGAAAAAACTTATACTATCTGCATTATTTGCTGTTTCGGTCCTGTCTGCAGCAGCCCAGGACTATGTATTCAACCGTCATCCTCTTGCACAGACAGATTTCGCAGAGCTTCCGATAGGGGCGATCAAGGCCGAAGGCTGGCTTCTTGACCAGCTTCTGCGTCAGAAGGACGGAATGACCGGTCATCTCGACGAGCTTTACAGCGAAGTGGTAGGCGCCGACAACGCATGGATCGGCGGAGAAGGTGACACATGGGAACGCGGTCCATACTGGCTCGACGGACTTGTTCCGCTGGCATATATCCTCGGCGACGAGGAACTTATCGCAAAGTCGAAGGTATGGACAGAATCCATGCTGACCATGGTCCACGAAGACGGCTACTTCGGCAACAGGATATCCCGTCAGTATATCGAAGGTTTCCAGAGGGGAAAGGCAGAGGACTGGTGGCCTAAAATGGTGGCTCTGAAGATATTGAAACAGTATTATATGGCGACCGGAGATTCCCGCGTGATCGATGTCATGACAGGTTATTTCAAGTATCAGCTGGCAAATCTTCCGGAAAAACCTCTCGATTACTGGACATTCTGGGGAGAGTGGCGCGGAGGCGACAACCTCGACATGGTATACTGGCTCTATAATATTACCGGCGAGGAATTCCTTCTCGAACTCGGAGACCTCATCCACAGTCAGACCACCCCGTGGACAGCTATGTTCTGGGGAGAGACAAACGAGCTGAGAACCCAGAATTCGATGCATACGGTAAACCTCGCCCATGGCTTCAAGGAGCCGGTCATATGGTGGCAGAGATCGCATGACCCCAAGGATCTGAACGCTCCCAAGAATGCTTTGAAGACCATCAGACATACATTCGGTCTCCCTACCGGTCTCTGGGCAGGTGACGAGCAGGTCCATTTCGGAGACCCTACCCGCGGATCCGAGCTTTGTACCGCGGTAGAGATGATGTATTCTCTCGAAGAGATGCTGCAGGCGACAGGCGACCTCCAGTGGGCGGACCACCTCGAAAGAGTTGCATACAACGCTCTTCCGACTCAGGCGACAGATGCTTATGACGGACGCCAGTACTACCAGCAGACCAACCAGATAGCATGCTCTCGCGAATGGAGGAACTTCGTGACCCAGCACGAGGACAATGACAACCTTTTCGGAGTCCTCAACGGTTACCCATGCTGCTCATGCAACATGCATCAGGGATGGCCTAAGTTTACCCAGAACCTCTGGTACGCAAGCATGGACGGAGGTCTGGCGGCATTGATATATGCTCCTTCTGCAGTTACGGCGACAGTAGCGGAAAATGTTGAAGTAACCGTAAAGGAAGAGACATTCTATCCTTTCGACGAAACTGTCAGATTTACCATAGACTTCCCTTCAAAGAAGGTCAAGAGCGTATATTTCCCTATGTATTTCCGTATCCCTGAGTGGTGCAAGGATGCAAAGGTGCTTGTAAACGGAGAGACAGCATACGAAGCTCCTCAGGCTGGAGAGACAGTCCGCATCAGCAGAAGATGGGCAAAGGGAGATGTCGTGACCCTCGAATTCCCGATGGAAGTAAGCATCAGCCATTGGTATGACGGAGCTACAGTTGTGGAACGCGGTCCTCTCGTGTATGCACTGAAGATGGAAGAGAAGTGGGAGAAGCATGAGTTCGAGGCATCATACGAAGGAAAATACGGTCCTTATTACTACACCTGCATATCCGATACTCCTTGGAACTACGGATTCAGACTCCAGGACATGACTCCGGAACTGATGAAGGAGAATTTCCAGGTGGAAGTTCGAGAAAACACCGGTTCATACCCATGGAATGTCGATAATGCTCCGGTAAGCATCAGAGCAAAGGCTTTCGTCATCAAGCCATGGAAGGAATATAACGGCTCTACCGGCCAGATCGCGTATTATCGCGAGGACGGAGACGATACCGGCGAGGAAGTCTGGATCGAACTCATCCCTTACGGATGCACTACTCTCCGAGTAACCGAATTCCCTACACGACTGTAATTTTACGTCATTCCCGACCTGTTCGGGAATCCATACGACATGATACATATAAGCAACGACACATTGAAGATAACCCTTCACGCCCCGGACGGCGAGAAGGGTTATTATCGTGGTACCCGCTTCGATAGGGCGGGAGTATTCGAAAGCATCACTTACCGCGGATGCAACTATACAGAACCTTGGTTCGAAAAATATTCTCCTGTGGCACATGATGCCGTGTGCGGTCCTGCAGAGGAATTCTCTCCTATAGGATTGGAAGAAGCAAAGACAGGCGGACCTTTCCTGAAGATAGGAGTCGGCATGCTGGAGAAGATGGAGGGAGAATACGACAGGTTCAAGCTCCACAATATCCTTGATCCGGGAAAGAGAACCTTATGCGTGACTGAAGACTCGATAGTACAGGGACATTTCATGGATTCCGACCTGGGCTATGCCTATGAGTATCTCAAAGAAATCACTCTGACAGGAGAAGATAGTTTCAGCATCCGGCACAAACTCTTTAACAAGGGCAGAAAAACATTGAAGGGAGACGTATACAACCACAATTTCTTCACCCTCGGTCTGCTGGAGACAGGTCCTTCAAGACAGCTCGACTTCCCTTTCAAGCCGGAAGGGGACTGGCGTGCCGAATATTCAGAAGTCGGCTTTACAGAAAACGGAATCCGCTTTACAAGGGCGCTTCAGAAAGGAGAATCCGTATATACAGGAAATATCCATGAATACGGTTGCGGTCTTGCAGGAAGTCCAAATGCTTTCGAACTCAGGGAGACATCAACCGGCAGAGGCGTAAGCATGAAATGCGCCTTGCCGATGACAAAGGCGGTTTTCTGGTCTTACCACCTGATTGCCTGCATAGAGCCTTATATTGACTTCAATATTGCTCCCGGTGAAACTTTTGAATTTGACATAGAGTATAAATTGTTATATTTGTAGGTTGAACCGAATAATCAATAACACACTTGATATGAAAAAAATCTTTATTCTTTCTGCGGCAGCATTTGTTCTCGCATCTTGCTGCTCTCAGCCGAAATTCGACGGTCCGACTTACCTTAATCCTAACGCCCCTGTAGAGGACAGGGTCGAGGATGCGCTTTCGCGCATGACTCTCGAGGAGAAGGTAGGAATGACTACCGCTCAGTCAAAGTTCAGCTCACGCGGTGTTCCGCGTCTGGGTATTCCTGAAGTATGGCACACCGACGGTCCTCACGGCATCCGTCCTGAGGTTCTTTGGGATGAGTGGGATCAGGCAGGTTGGACAAACGACTCTTGTACTGCTTTCCCGGCTCTCGTAAACCTTGCTGCAACATGGGACAAGGAGATGTCTCTCCTTTACGGACGCAGCATCGGTGAAGAGGCTCGTTACCGCAAGAAGGATATCCTTCTCGGTCCTGGTATCAACATCTGCCGTACTCCGCTCAACGGACGTAACTTCGAGTATATGGGCGAGGACCCTTATCTTGCAGGTCAGATGGTTGTTCCATACGTAAAAGGTGTCCAGGAAAACGGTGTGGCAGCCTGCGTAAAGCACTATGCTGTAAACAATCAGGAGTTCCAGCGTACACAGTCTAACTCTGTGGTAGACGACAGAACCCTTTATGAAATATATCTCCCTGCATTCAAGGCGGCTGTCCAGGAGGGTAACGCATGGTCGATCATGGGTTCATACAACCTCTACAACGGTCAGTTCAACTGCCACAACAAGAAGCTCCTCGTAGACATCCTCAAAGGAGAATGGGGCTTCGACGGTGTTGTAGTCAGCGACTGGGGCGGATGCCGCGACAGTGAAGAGGCTGTCCTCAATGGTCTTGACATCGAGATGGGTACATGGACCAACGGTCTTACCGGAGCAGCAAGCAACAGCTACAGGAACTACCACATGGCGGACCCATACCTCAAGGGTCTCCGCGAAGGCAAGTATACGACAAAGGAACTTGACGACAAGGTGCGCCGTATCCTCCGACTCATTTTCCGCACAAGCATGCGTCCTGAGCCTAACTACGGCCGTTTCGTATGTCCTGAGCACTATCAGGCTGCTCGTGAAATCTCCGCTGCAGGTGTGGTTCTCCTCAAGAACGAGGACAACGCACTTCCTCTCCAGGTTCCAGAGGGTGGAAAGATCCTCATGGTAGGTGAGAATGTCGTGAAGAAGATGGTTGTGGGCGGCGGTAGCTCGAACCTCAAGACGGCTTACGAAGTTAATCCTCTCGAAGGTATCCAGAACGCTTATGGCGACAAGGCTGAGGTTGTATGGGCACGCGGATATGTGGGTGACACTTCTACATCTTACAACGCAGTCGATACAGGTCAGGACCTTACTGACAACCGCTCTCCAAAGGAACTTATCGCAGAGGCTGTAAAGGAAGCGAAGGATGCCGACTATGTAATCTTCGTCGGCGGTCTCAACAAGAGTGCACATCAGGACAACGAGAGCACAGACCGTCTCCAGATCACTCTTCCTTACGATCAGGAGGATGTCATCCTTGCTCTTGCAGAAGTGGCAAAGAAACTCGTAGTAGTGAACATCTCCGGTTCAGCTGTGGCTATGCCTTGGGCTGACAAGGCTGATGCCATCGTTCAGGGATGGTACGGCGGTACAGAGACAGGTAACGCGCTTGCTGACGTTCTTACCGGCAAGGTGAACCCTTCAGGAAGACTTCCTTTCTCTGTTCCGTTCAAGTATGAGGACGGTCCTATCAAGACCGAGGCTCAGTACCCTGGTATCAAGGCTGAGGGTGACGAGTTCTGGCAGACACACTACAGCGAAGGCGTATATGTAGGCTACAGATGGTACGCAAGCAAGAACATCCCTGTACAGTTCCCGTTCGGACACGGACTCAGCTATACTACATTCGAGTACAGCAATGCAAAGGCAGCGAAGCCGTCTATGACTGCTGACGGAACCCTCAAGGTTTCTGTCGATGTTGCAAACACAGGCAAGTATGACGGTGCAGAGGTTGTCCAGCTCTATATCGCTGACACAGAAGCATCCATCGACCGTCCTGCAAAGGAGCTCAAGGGCTTCGAGAAGATATGGCTCAAGGCTGGTGAGAAGAAGACCGTCACATTCGAGATCGATGCTGAGGACCTCAGCTACTTCGATGCGGCAAAGCATGAGTGGGTTGCCGAGCCAGGTGAGTTCAAGGCACTTCTCGGCTCTTCATCAGAGGATGTAAGATCTACTGTTGCGTTTAATCTTAAGTAGTCGGATATGACAAAAAGATATCTTTCATTACTGTTGGCAGCATTTCTTATGCTGCCACAGTTTTGTTTTGCGCAGGACCTGAAGGTCATGTCCTTCAATGTAAGGATGAGCAGCGCAAACGACGGAACAAATTCATGGGCACTCAGGTATCCGGCTGTCGGTGATATGTTCAAGGACCAGAAACCTGACATCATGGGAGTCCAGGAAGCCCTTTATGAGCAGATATACTTCTTTGACAACAATTTCAAGGACTACAAGTATGTAGGAGTCGGCAGAGAGGACGGAAAGAAGGAAGGTGAATTCATGGCCATCTTCTGGAACAAGAAGACAGTTTCCCTTCTTGACTGGGGCACATACTGGCTTTCGGAGACTCCGGACAAACCGTCGATGGGCTGGGATGCCGCATGTTTCAGGACAGCCACATGGGCTTTGATGAAGGACAAGAAGACGGGAAAGAAATTCTATTTCGTAAACACCCACCTTGACCATGTCGGCAAGGAAGCGCGTCGCAACGGACTCAAGCTCGTGATGGACAAGATCGCAGCCATGAACAAGGATGGACTTCCTCTTGTGCTGACCGGCGATTTCAATGTCACTCCGGACGACCCTGCCCTTGTTGATGTCGATGCAAATATGAAAAGCGCCCGCAAAGTCGCAGAAAAGACCGACAATACAGGCACTTTCAATAACTGGGGCAAAGCCTCTTCAGTCATAGACTATATTTATTTCACCGGATTCAGTTCATGTCCTGAATACCATACGGTGACAGAGAAATACGCGGAGCGCAAATTCGTTTCCGACCACTACCCTATCACTGCGGAACTCAATTTCTAAAATGTTCCGCGACGGGTCATGTTGAAATCGCAGTGGACTTTTATGGTCTTATGATTAAGGATCATGTCCGCTGCGATTTTTCCCATCTGCTTGAAATCGGTTGAAATCGTAGTCAGACCGTTAAGCACAACTTCATTGAGGTCGAACTCATTGTATGATATGATGAACACATCCTTTCCGACCTCGAGATTCTGCTCCTTGATACGGCGCGCCAGAGCGGCAAGTCCGGAGTCGAGCTGAGAATTGACAACAAGGAAGGCTTCGTTCGGATGGATGATTTCCGGAGCTGAATGGATGAATTCTACAGGAATGTTGAATTCCTTTGTAAACCTTTCCACACCCTTGCATATCATCGGTCCGTAAAGGCTGGAAGAAAGGGTGATCACCTTCAGGGCAGACGCACTCTGAAGCTTCTCAAGTCCCTGCATCAGACCTTCATACACATCATTCTCGAAATCCTGATAGACTGCACCATAATTGCCGGAATAGCTCTTGAGCCAGTGGTCGACCATGATCAGCTTTCTGTTAGGAACCCTCGCAATCAGCTTTGTGGCAAGAGCCTGTGACTTATCGTCAAGCGGGAAGTGAGGACTTATCACATAATAGTCGTACTTATCCAGAGACGTGTCAAGATAGTATGTGAAGAGGTCAAGATTCTGGTTATGGGTCAGGATGGTAAGATCCGCCTTGTCTCCAAGTTCTTCGGCCAGGGAATTATAAAGTACTTCCTTGTAGATGCTGAGTTTGTCAAACAGCACAAGAACTCTTGGCTTTGAGGCATTTCCTATTTCTGCGACATAGAAGCCTTTTCCCTGCTGTGGGATGAGAAGTCCTTTCTCTCGAAGTATTCCGTACGTCTTCTTTACGGTTTCCTTTGAGATACCGAGTGTGGACGCAAATTCATTCATTGAAGGAATCTGTTCGCCCGGCTGAAGCTTGCCTGAACGGATTGCATCCTCGAAATGCTCTACGAGCTGTTTGTAAATAGGAGACTTGTTTCCTATTTCAAGATTGAATGTCTTGTTCATAGTCTTTAAAGGAGTTTAAAGGTAGGATCGTCAAAACGAAGTCTTCCGGTCTGGGCTCTGAGACTCTCGTTAAACAAATCGAATGTGTTGTATCCCATTGCCCGGAATACGGTTATGAGTCTGAGACAACGCTCGCGGAAATTGAAGAATTCTCTCTGGTCCTGAGGTGTCCAGCCGATTTCTGCAATGGCGAAAGCACGCGGATATAGCATGTATTCGGCATGGGCCGCATAAGGAATGAGCTCGCACCATAGATTTCCCTGAAGTCCAAGGATATGGTGATGATATTCAGGAGCGATACCTTCAAGCGGGTCGTATTTGTAGACATGCCTGAGAGACTGCATGTGTCCTACAGCCTTCGGCTCTTTTCTGATAAGGTCCTGATAATAGTCGAGGTATACATAGCTGTTAGGCGACATTATCACATCATGTCCTTCTGACGCGGCCTTGACCCCTCCGGGTGTACCTCTCCACGACATCACGACAGCCTCCTCAGGAAGACCGGTTTCGACGATTTCATCCCAACCGATTACTGTCCTGCCTCTCTCGTTGAGGAACTTCTCTATACGGCGTATAAGATAACCTTGGAGTTCATTCCTGTGGGTCATGCCTTCTTCCTGCATTCTCTTCCTGCAATTGACGCATTCGCCCCAATCCTTCTTCACTGCCTCATCACCTCCGATATGGATATATTTGTACGGGAAAAGTTCTATCACCTCTTCCAATACCGTCTCAAGGAACTTGAAAGTACCTTCGTTTCCGACACAGAGATCCCATGAGAACGGTCTCGGCTTTCCATCCTCACCCACGCAAGCAATCTCCGGATAAGCCCTGTTGACCTCCATGCTGTGTCCTGGCATCTCGATCTCGGGAATTATGTCGATATGGCGCTCTGCTGCATATGCAACGATCTCACGTATATCATCCTTGGTATAGAAACCGCCGTAAGCATCAGGATCTTCAGCATTTGTAAAAGGATAACCGAGACCCTCCCACTCATGGTAAGTCTCTCCTACTCTCCAGGCTACATGATCGGTAAGATTAGGATAAGCATCGATCTGAAGTCTCCAGCCGGCCGCATCTGTAAGGTGCAGATGCATGACATTCATCCTCAGAAGGGCAAGGGCATCGATCTGTTTCTTGACGAAATCCTTTCCCTTGAAGCTGCGTGACTCGTCCAGCATGATACCTCTATGCTGGAAACGCGGATAATCGAAAACTGTGCAATACTGAATGTCCCTGTCGAGAAGACGCATCATTTCCAGAGCCTGACTTGCACGGAAAGCACCTTCTTCTGTCATAGCATATATCTTTACACCTTTCTTACCGACAATAAGCTCATATGCCTCTTCACGTGCGAAATCGGGAAGGTCACTTACCTTGGCGGCGAAATCGGATGAATTCAGATAGACCTTGACGTCAGAACCGTCCGGCTTCAGATTATATATTCCTTCCGAGATAGAGTATTCTACAGGTTGGGGAATTATCTTGTCAGGACCGGAAGATGCTGACAAAGAGATTATCGGAATCGCAGCGGAAACTACGATCGAAATTAATTTATATATCATTGCAGTCTGGATTTTACAGAGCGCAAAGATAGGTAAAAAAGACCACACCACAGCTAAGTTGGATAAGAAATTTTCATGTAATGAAATAAAAAGGGGACAGCCTTTTGAAAAGCCGTCCCCTTAAAAAGAAGTATGTTGATATCAGACGTTTCCGATTAGTTGAGCTGATAGAGAGCAACTGCAAGGTTCTGACCCATTACAGCGATATATCTTACGCCGTCAACTTCTGCAGTAGCGCAGTCACCCAAACCATGACCTGCTGTGTTTGCAGCTGCCGGAACATCAAGAAGATCTTTTGTGAAGAGACCTGTCTTAGCTTCAAGAGTACCCTTGAAATCAGCGGCTCCGTTTACATCCTCAATAATGTTAAGAGTTACATTATCACGATCTGCAGAAACCTGGGCATATGAAATATAATTCTTTCCGTTGTACTCGAAGAAGTTGTATCCGTAAGTCTGCGAGAGTGACGGATCCTCTGTCCAAGCTGAAGCAGCATATGCATTTCCTTCAGTCTGAGTGAAGAAGCCGTTACCAGCATTTGTAGTGAGAAGCAGCTCTGTCGGATTACCGTCACCATCGAATGTAACGTCAGGGTGAACCATGCACTCTCCGATATTGTTTGGACCAGCAATTGGAACTCCGAAACGACCGGTTGCATAAGCAAGGTCAGGTGTTCCCCAGAGACCTGCAACGCCATCCTTCATGTTGACACGGATTACCACATTGCCATCATTGAAATCGAAGAACCAAAGTTCACCTGCCTGATATGTTCCGATAACTGTAAACTTGTCACCAAGACGACGTACGCCAGAATCGATCACGAAGTAATTTGGATCAGCATCGATACCGTTCGCCCAGACATAAACAGTAAGCTTCTCTGTACCGTCACCTGTTGTAAGGTTAGAAGCAACGAGTACATCCTTACCACCGTTTACAGCCTCGTCTGTATTAGGAAGCATTCTTACGCATGAGATAGCGTGTGTACCGTTGTCAAGACCAGCTGGAGAATGAGTCTTTACCTTCACATCCTTCACCTGGGTAGGGTATGCGATGCTGATAGCCTTGATAGCGCCCTCGCCACCTGCAGCCTGAGCAACATATACATACTCAGAGTCCATAGTCATGTTTCTTGACTGACCGTTTGCGAAAGGAACATCTACAGACCAAACCTTTGAAGCCATTTCAGTAAGTCCTGAAAGCTGAGCTACAGCAACAGTATAGAGAACATCACCGGCAGCTGTCTTGAGAGCAACCTTGGCTGTACGTGCAGCACCCTCATTTGCAGCAGCTGTGAATGTGAATGAGAATTCAGCTCTTGTTGCAGGAGCAGCTGTAAGCCACTCTGCACCCTCAACGACCTCGGCAGCAAGCTCAACGTTTGAAACACCGCTGATCACAACCTCACCACCTTCTGCCGGAACCTTTTCAACTTCGTTTACAGAGATCGAGTTTTCCTCGAAGCCGATCTTCTTGATAGAAGTCTTGCCTGCACCGTTGTCGGCCCATACAAGAACCTCACCCTTTACGAATGGAGAAGGAACTGTAACCTCGACGTGAGTCTCGGTAACCTTTGCAACATATCCTGCAGAAACTGCAAGAACGTCAACAACAGTCTCCTCTGTAGCGCCTGTTACAGCGTATGCAACCTTGACAACGTCACCGGCACTTACTGTAACATTTGAAACCTCAAGAGAAAGAGCGAATGCCTTCTCGTGATAGAGAGGGAGCTCTACAGTTGTACCGTCTGTATAAGTAAATGTTGCAGTCTCGCCTTCAACAGTGACATCAGCGATTACAACCTCATCGATAGTCTCTGCATCAAGGTCAAGCGGAATGAATACAGGATCTGCATTCCTGAATGTAACGACAACACCCTTTCCGTCCTCTGAAACAGTGACACTTACTACATAATCCTCAGCAGCTACAGCAGCTTGAACTGCCTGAACTGCCTTCTCTGCAGCAGCTACTCTCTCCATAAGAGAAGAAAGGGCAGCATCAAGAGCAGCAGCATCCTGCTCTATCTTGTCCATTCTGTCATTAAGAGCAGAATCATCGAACTCCTGGGTACATCCTACAGCAACTGCAAGACCCAGCATAAGTGCAAAAAATAACTTCTTCATACTAAAAAACAATATTTGATTTGATTTTCATCTTTAGTGTGGTGTGCTGTGGTGCGCACAACGACGCGGCAAATATAGTAATAAAAACTGAAGTCGTATGGTTTTTTTTCAATTATTTATATTTCACCCTCGTCAAGACAGGCAGATGATCCGATATTCCGCTTGTTTCCAGACCGTTGACCGCATCAGCAACCTTGCTTTCAACAGGTTTCGCCTCTCCTGCAGACTTCAGCCTGAATATATAATCTATGCATTGACGGGGTGCCTCGGACGGATATGTCGGGTCTGTGCAAGATATCATGTCCCAATCTTCTTTAAGCCGGCTTACAGCCGGACCTGAAGGTTCGCAGTTCAAGTCACCGCACAGGAACACCGGGCGGAAATCATCTGCATAGCGTTCCACAAACCAACGGCTTATGGAATCCGCCTGCTCGACATTTGCTGCTTTTCCCTTATAATCAAGATGGGTGGACCCTATAACATAATCCAGGGTTTCGACAACAGCAACGCTTCTTGGCTCTGCTCCGTCCGAAACCGGCAATGACAGGACAAAAGATCTCAGCACATCATCTTTTACGGCGATTCCGTTTCCGTAAGACCCTCCGGCGAACGGAAAAGCGGAAGCGAAGGAATAGCTCCAGCCGCCAAGAATATCCGCAAAATCTTCAAGTTGATAAACCCCGTGCCTTGCATTGCAGCTGTCAAGTTCATTCAGGGAAACAGCATCCGCACCAAGTTCCTTTATAAGCCTGGCAGCCTTTGAAGAACTGTCCTCTTCATATTTGCTGAAGGTTCCTACATTATAAGTAACAAGGGAAAGACTGCGTACCGGAGCCAGAGAATATTTTTCCATCATCTGATGCGAAAAGGCGATATGATCGACAGGAGACCTGTATTCGATCTCCCTGTCATTCAAGGCCCAGTCAAGTTCGAATGCATCAAGCTTTCCAAAGAAAGCCTTCTCGTCATATTCCCTTCCTTCGCGGATGCATGAAAATATCTCATCTATGAACATCTTCCACCTCGGAGCATAATACGAATCTATAAGTCCGCTCCAGAGTCTTGTCGCATAATCCTTGATTGAAGACTGATGACCCCAGATGGTTATCAGAGTACGGGCGTTGCGTCTGTAATATGCAGCTTCTTCAGGAGTCCTGGCACATGAGGAAGCGTCTTCAAGCCATTTGTCCAGACGAAGCTGGGTCTCACACGCTGCGAAGGCATCAAGATCGTCAAGAAGCTCGAGCATCCGGCTACCCGTTTCTTCAGCAAGAACCATATCCTTCGCCTCATATGCTGCGGCAAATCTGTCCCGTAGATCTGCAAAATGATTTCCGAGAGCCTGGGTACCGAGATTGACTATATCCGAACGGTATGTATCCCTGTCCGATGAAGCTCTTAGAAGGTCCTGCCACGTACGTACAAGGGTTGAGTTGTCATACTTCGTGTTATGGATCGAAGTCCAGTGCCAATACCCTTTAAGACAAGGACGCGCGCACGCGAGGGGCGTCTGACTTGAGAATGAACCTGCGATATAGACGCTGTCTGTCAATGTCCTCCACGCTCTTTCAGCATAAGGATCCTGCCTGCCTGTCCTCCTCCGGGCAAGAGTCCTGACCCACTGCTTGTCTGATATTCCGGTATTCCACGCCTTGTCAAAGACATATTCATACATGAACTGGTTTATTCCGAAACCTTCAAGTGTCGAACCTATTCCGATGAAATTATCTCCGCCACGCTCATATGCGTCGTAAATACGTTCCGAAGCCTGATGGAAATTACCGGAAAGCCTTATGTTTCCTCCAAAGTTGCCAAGATAGCAGAGGATGTACGGCTGCCCGTAGAACTTGTCGGTAATCGTCCATACCGGAGTATGCTCAAGATAATAATCAAGGATGACGACCTTTCCCTTCGGAACAGCTTCAAGATATGCCTTCACATTCTCCTTCGTCCAATGCTTGCTGTCATAATAGAACATCCACCCCATCTGAAGCCATACTGCCTCCGGATCAACTGCCGCCATGGATTCATACGCACCACGCGATATCTCAGCCAAAGTTTCCGGATCCCAGGACGGTGCTTCTACTTCGTTGAAAAGGTCTACACCGTAGATATGGTCGGTACCGAACATACGTTCCTGCTCTTCCATGTACTCGCGCTGGATTCTTGCATAAAGCGGATCCATCGGAGCAAGGAAATGGCAGAGGTTCTCTGAAGGAAATCCGCTCCAGCGTGGCACATCCGATATCTGAGCATCCGGATATATCTCCTTCAGCTGCTCAGGAACATGTCCTCCGAAAGCCTGAAGCACAGGACGCATGTTCAGTTCACGTTCCCTTTTCAATATCCTTTTCTGCAGCTTTGCCTGCGAGTCGATCCAATTCTGTGGCAGGGGTCCGTCAAAATGGTCGATATTGCTCATGCGGTGCCATGCAAGATGGGCCGGACCAGTAAAATATGAACGGATCTGATCATCAGTAAGACCGTGCCTGCGCCACACTTTCTGCCACACTGCTTCCTGACCCGTGTTTGCAAGCGGCATGTTGATACCGTTGAGGGCCATCCAGTCGATAAGCCTTTCCCAATCCTCCCATTTCCACCACGGCATCGTATATCCGAATGTACAGTAATTAAGGAAGAACCTGTCTTTCACACGGGCCTCCACCCTGATCTTTTCATCGACGGAAGGCATTTCTTCCGGATACTGGACAGGATCGTATGCATACCAGGAAACTGTAACTCCGCAATAGTTCTTCAGATAGTGGTTGAGTCCCATTGCCATCGAATTGGCATTGTTTCCCTCGATCACTATCCTGTCTTCTTCGGAATAAAGGCAGAAGAAATCGATTGTATCCTCGCTCTGACGGAAATCGATCCCGAAAGCATATCCGGGAACAATCCTGTGGGCAAGATGACGTACGGAGCGTTCGTCTTTAGTTCCCCGAAAGAGGAAAAAGGAGGTCAAGCCGAGGGCTGCAAGCAGAAAAAAGGAAAGAAAAGACGCTTTTTTTATCATGTTTATCATATATAATCTTGTAACTCAAATAAGTTGACTATCTTTGCAAACTGTGGTGCAGTGTGGTGCACGCGGTAAAGGTACTATAAAAAAACAGAATATGAAAATCGGAGTAGATCTTGGAGGAACAAACATTGTTGCGGGACTTGTGGACGGACAATCCATGATAAGGAAAGTCAAGGTGGCATGCCCGGCAAAAGGCAGTCAGGAAGAAGTAATAGAAGCAATAGCGTCGCTTATCAGAGAGCTTATGAACAATGGTGTCGAGTCCATCGGTGTGGGAGTACCATCTGTTGTCGACACAAAAAAAGGTATTGTATATAATGTGGCAAACATACCTTCATGGGTAGAGGTTCATCTCAAGGACATTCTTGAGGAAATGTTCGGAATCCCTGTAAAGATAAACAATGACGCAAACTGTTACACTATGGGTGTCAGCAGATTCGGAAAGGGTCAGGGATTCGCGGATATGGTCTGCGTAACTCTTGGAACCGGAGTCGGCTCAGGTATCATCATTGACGGAAATCTTTATGAAGGCCGCAACGCCGGTGCAGGTGAAGTAGGATGCCTTTCATACCTTGACAAGGATTACGAGAGCTATTGCAGCACTCCTTTCTTCGTGTCTCACAGTACCTCTGGAGCTGAGCTTTCCGCCAAAGCAGAAACAGGAGATGCTGAAGCCATAGCACTCTGGAACGAATTCGGAGGTCATCTGGGAGAACTTGCAAAGGCAATCCTCTTCGCATATGACCCTGAGGCGATAGTGTTCGGAGGAGGAATCGCAGCAGGACAT